>JBJHAZ010000142.1:0-6056 GCA_050485225.1 Gammaproteobacteria bacterium | reverse complement strand
TTGGTGGGATGAGGCGCAACCCGGGGGCGACTGGTGATCGGTTGGGGGTCACCGTTCGCACTGTCGACGGCCCGGAACAGCAACTCGGCCTGCCCTTGACTCTGGCCACCGCCCTGACCCTGACCACTGCCTTGCCCCTGACCACCACCCTGGCCCGGTGAGCCTGTCAGGTCGAATCGCCACAGGTGACCCTGCAGGTCGCCGGCATAAACGTACGCCGCATTGAAGTCCGCATTCGGCCAGTCGGTCACGGTTGGCGCAGCAAGTCCATTGGAGTACCCGGATCCGCCTTCTCCGGTACCAAACACAATGGGTTCAGCGGGATTCCCGAATGGCACGACAAACAGCTGTGCTTCCAGACTGTCGCTGTTATAGCCGTTGCCGAATACGGCCGCCCACTGACCACTGGCCAGCCGGACGATAGCCGGATCCGTCACGCCATAGCCCAGTTCGCTGTGCTGGAACTCCCACAGCACACTGGCGGGGCCGAAGTCCTCGGGATTGGTGACGTCGAGGGCGAATACCGTTCGTCCGCCGGCACCCATGGTGCCCACCAGCACGGTGCGCCACTGGCCGTTCATGTAGACGTCGCCCACTGCGACATTGCCGTCCAGAAAGTAGCGATGATCGTATTCGGGGTCCATCAGGCTGTTGATACGGGCAGCGCCCTCGGCCGTGGCGGGCAACAACAGCTCCGACGGCATGTAGGCAAACAGCTCCTCGCCACTGGTGGCGTCGAAAGCGTGCAACATGCCATCGTTTGCACCGACGTACAGAACGTCCGGGCGACTCTTGTAGGCCGCCAGGTTACGAAAGGTGCTGTAGCTCGACCCTTCAGTGCCGTCGAGGTAGGCATACCCCATGTTGGGCCGCCCCCAGAAGCGGGGGGATGAATGAACGATATCCCCGAGCAATCGCGCCTGGCCGGCATCGGCACCGGATACCGGGGTGCGGCTACGAAGTCCGCTTACATCTTCCCCGCTCAGCCAATCCACCCTGTCCGCTCCGAGCCCGTCTTCCGAACCGGAGAGCGCAGTGTCCAGAGCGGCTTGCTGGATGGCGCTGAGGTCGTCGTAGTCAAGCTCGACTCCGGAGGCCTCATTGGTCCCCGCAGCCTCTGCAAAACTGGTGACCAGATTGCGCGCCGCATCGCTTCGCAACTCGACTTCCGCATCCCACTTGACCGTCCCGGCCACCCCACTCGAGCTGACGTTGTAGGCCCGCAGCTGACCGGTCCAGTCATCACTGCGAAAGCCCGCGTGATAGACCAGGGCGTCTCCCTGAAGCACCGCCGTGTTGGCCGCCGCCGAGGTGGCCGAGGCTTCCGTGCGCGCCACAATATCGTCCAGAACCGCCGACAGCTCTTGTGCAAAGGCCTCCGCATCCATCACGCTGAAGAAGCCACCGCGACTGTTGATACCCGCGTGCAGCAGGTCGTCAATGCGCGCCGGACAGGCCTGCCCGGTAGGATCCGAGCCGCAGTTGCTGTAGCTCCAGCGCGGGTCGGGCCAATCAATGGCCGTGCCGGCCTCGACTGCCGCCCAAGCGTCGTCGGGATCGATGCTGCCCTGGACACCCAGTGCCACGCCGTAGGTCACCATGTGCTGCCAGAACGCTTCATTACGCGGCCCGGTAGGGACGCGGTTGGCGAGGTCCGGGCGAAGATCGCGCTTCCAGTAATACATGGCCACATCGGCGAGGTTATGGGACCATTCGTCGCTGTAGGGCGGCGCCGGTTCATAGACATAATTGTCCACCGCCGGATCCGGGTGGACATTTTCGGTATTGTGGCTCGTGGTGCCGTCGGTGTTGGTGCGGCGCGACTCCCCTGCCGCACCATAGCCCGAATTCAGGTTGGTACCCGTGGTGTAGCCGTCGGTCATCAGGATGGTGTAGCTCTGCCGGCACTCCAGGTGATCGCCGCCGCCCGCATCCCCCGGCGTGCTGCTCCAGGGCCCCCGGTCATCATCGCGACGGAAGTACTCACCCGCCCCTTCCAGGGCACGGCGCAAAGGCGTTCCCTCGGTGGGAATGGGCCTTTCATAGAGCTCCTCGAAGAAGTTGGTCTTGGCTTCGCCGGTAAACTCTCGAACGCCACGGACCACAGTGCGACCACTCTCGCCGTCGACCGTCTGGACCGAGGTACGACCGTGGTTGATGGTGCCGTACCCGACCCTCAGACCACCATCGAACCGGGAGAACGCCCGCCCAATACCGGCGCGGGAGGTAAACACCCGATTGCGGTGGTAGGTGTACCAGTTGGCAAAGTTCTGGATTTCCTGATCATAGGTACACACTCCGCCGGTACAGTCGGTGCGCTGCTCCCGCCCGTGGCCGGAATAGCTGGGAGTGCTCGAACGAATCTGCACCTCGACAAAATTGGACGCATCACTCGGATCATCGCCTTCGGGGAGGTAGTAGTAGGTCGCCGGATAATAGGTGAGGGTGGTGTTGCTCGTGTTTCCGTTGGTATTCCACCACCGCCCGGTCCAGCTCTGCTCGGTGGTGAGGTCGCGGTTGCCATAACCCGGGAACAGGGGGCGGTTGGGTGCGGCGGCGGGATCCGCGGCATCCATCGGCTCACCGTCTTCATTCACCCAGGGCTGATAGGTCACCGCCGGGTTGTAGTACAGGGCGTTGACGCGGAAACTGCGCATCTGTGCCGCCAGCAGGCCTTCGTGAAACCGCACGGTGCGAGGTGTGCCGCAATAGTCGCCGCCGCCGTGAATATTGTTGATGCGCGGATACACCCACTTCACCCAATCGCACACACCTCCACCGAACTGGAAGATCAGCTCGTCGGGCAGCACCTCCCACATCATCGAGCCGGAGTCGTCGAGGACGAACAGCACGTTGGGATCCACCCCTGCCTTGAGAAACAGCGGCACATCCGCAATGTTCACCGTCGCTCGTGCCGGCACAATGGCAAGCGCTGACACCGCCAGGACAACAGCACACAGGAGGGCAACGCCTCCCCGTACTGCCAAGTTGGTTTTCTCGACATCCCTGCTCATTTGGTAGTACCCCTATCCCGTGTTGCCGGCCTGACCGGCTCGCTCAATACGAGCCGGCGACCCCTGTTTTTTTTCACTCACATGAACTACCGGGTGGCTCGACCCACGACTGGAGCACCACCGTTGCCGCCTCGGACCCGCCACTTGCATGAGCAGTCACCGGATAGAGGCAGCGAAACACCGGTGGCATTTCCACGCCGACCCGAACTCGGCGTGGCGGTCCCACATGAAAGGTCGGTTGTGCAAACAGCTGGTCATCGTCGACGGTGTAGCCGCCCGAAGGCGCCGGCGATGACGCACCGTCCCAGGCCACGGCATTCTCCAGTACATCAGCCGTTTCCAGCGCCGCCAGATTATCGGGTACCCACACCTCCCCCTCACGCAGCGCGGCCTCGGCAGCCTGGAAAGCGAGGTTTCTGTCGCGGAGATTGCCGGCCATGCGCTCCTGCAGGGTCGCTGTCTGCATCGCCGCGACGCCGATGATCGTCATCAGCAATGTGAACACAAGTGCCACCGCAAGCGCCGAGCCGGTCTGGTTGCCCTGCCTGCCCTTCTTCACATCCATGATCCGGCTCCTAGGGAATTCTGTTGCGCAGGGTAACGGCGGCCGTTACCGGCTGTCTCAGCCGTCGATCCTCGAACGTGACGCTGGAGCCATTGAAGCTGACCGTCTGGTCGCCAGGGGCAACATTCAGCTCCACGCTCACCAGCAGCAGATGCAACTGGGCGCTTACCACGCTGCCCCAGTTCCCGGCAACCTGGCTCGCATCCCGGTAGACATCGGCACGGCGGTTGTTGTTTAGATCCACCCCATAGAGAATCTGCAAATCCTCGACGCCCTCGACAATCACTTCGGGAGCCGCCCCACCGACCCACCGGTACAACGAAGGGACTTCGGCGCCTGCGGGGGTTGAAATGAAGTAGGTTCTGCTGGTGAAGGCCACGATATCAGCGCCTTCCGTATAGACTTTGCTCAAACGGGGTCCGCCGGGTGGGTTAATATTCCCGTTGGCGCCATGAGCAATGTTGACCTCTCCGGAGGGGTTCGAGGAAACCGCTGTAGCACGAAAGATATCCACCGTTTCGCAATCCGATACGATCAGGATATCTTCGGCTTGCCAACCACCGACATTGGCGTCCACCTTGGCTTGTGCGGTTAGCGCCTTCTGCTCACTGAGTCGACCAATCGCGCCAAAGCCCCCTCGAAGAAACAATACGTCCGTCCCGGGTATGACCCCAAGCCCACTAATCGCAGTGCCAGCGCCGACGTTGTTCCAACCTTCAACCGCAAGATCGGGGTCAAACTCACCATCAGCCTGGGGATCAACGATATTATTGATACCTCCCTTTGTCGGAGTTACGCAGCCCACAAATCCTGCCATCCGTATATCGTTACTAATGATATCGATACCGAAACGGGCATTCTCCTGTAGCCGCGACGCGGCATCGCTGTTGCGGTAGGTCTGGTTCGACGACAGGAATATCTGAACCACGGCGGCTGCCAGTATCAGCGCCAGCACGATGGCAATCATCAGCTCGACGAGGGAGAGACCCGCTTGACGACCTTGCAGAGGGCGGCCCTGCATATGAAGGGAAGTGCGCTTCACGGCCAGATCCTCGTGCGGTATTCGAACTCCTGCAACCCGTCCGGGTCGCCGTTCTCACGCTCGTTCCAGCGCAGCTGGACCACCACCACATCGCCATTGCGCTGGATTCGCCCTTCGCCAGAGGGAAGCAGGCAACCGATCCGGTTCAACCACTGGGCGGTGTCCTCGGCGGCCATACCACCGGAAACGTTCGCTTGCGGGCAGTTGCCGGGTGCCGTGGGGGACGGTCCGGCCGTGTAGGCCAGGTCGTAATCGCCACTGCGCGCAGCCGAGGCGTTGGCGCGCATCCGATCGGCGATGTCGTAGGCCAGAAAGGTCGCCTGGGTGCGAAGCTGGGCTTCGCTGTTCACGCGAAGGCTGTTGAGCTGCACCCCCGCCAGCCCGATCAGGGCAATGGCAAGGACCAGCACAGCCATAAGCACTTCGATGAGCGTAAAACCTTCCTGCGACCGGGAAGGTCTCGGAAAGTCAGATAAGAAGCGGTGCTCCGCCATGGGCCATCATCCTTGTGCCACCTCAACAATCCTTGCGAGCCACACTCACTCGCCCCGTATTGGACACGCTCAGCTCCCTGCGGCGATCACTGCCTGCAGCACAGGATTGCGGCGCTATCCCCATTGCCAGATTGCCCGGATCAACCTTGGCACCCCGACCGTCAAACCGAACCGAGGCACTGTTGGTCACCGCAACCTGCCGCATTTCCGGGTAGATACGCAGTACGCGATCCTCGTCACAATCAGGCATCAGATGTACACACCACCCGTTGACGAAACTGCCATCCTCCGGCGTGACCTGAACATCCACGCCGCGCTTGACGGCTTCGCTGCGCGCCAGGTTGAGCGCAGCCACCAGTTCATTGGTCTGGGTCGTGGTACGGCTGTTCTGAATAAGACTGGTAAAGCTCGGAGCAGCCAATGTGGCGAGGATCGCCATCACCGACAGGGTGACCATGAGTTCGATCAGCGTAAACCCGGACGAGCGTTTCATGGGAACCAACCCTAGCCACGGGCGGCTCCCCAAGTCAGCAGGCAACCGACGGACGCACCCTTTCAGGCGACGGGCGGCAGAAAACCATCGAAAATGATTCGAAAAGAAAGCAAGCGCGCATCCCATGCTGTTATCAAGTCCACCCTGACTCTGTGCGACACAAGGGAAGCCACCGATGGTTCGAGCGCACCGGAAATCCCTGCGTGTCGCAATACCCTACCCAAACAGGCTCATGTTGTCTGTGGAGGCGTGGCGCCTCTCGTTCCGAGCCCTTCTGTTATTGCCATCAGGCGCACGGCCTCGCGTCCACGCGACACCGCAATGGCGATTAGTACCATACAGGCAGGGTCCCTGACAAGCGCCCTGAGCAATCAGGCGGACCCAGCTTCGGCAATCGGGCACCGATACGGCTCTACCCCGGAGGGCAAGATCGGCACGGAGAAGGGGC
>JBJHAZ010000141.1:0-6066 GCA_050485225.1 Gammaproteobacteria bacterium | reverse complement strand
GGGTTGTCGGGCACCCGGCGCAACCACTGCTCCATGCGTTCATCGGCCGGGTCCGCGTTGGCGTCGGGTTCGACGGAATCGTTGCTGTCCTCCCCGGGTGCCGCCGGAGCCTCACTGGCGGAGGCGTCTTCCGCGTCGGATGGCGGTTCGGCGGTGGGCGGTGGCGTCTGCGGAGGGGTGTCCCCATCGGGGGGAGGTTCGACATCTTCACCGGGTGGTTCGGGTTCCGGCGGTTTCGGTGTCGTGGCGGAGGGCGGCTCCGCATCGGGTTGCCGGGTTTCAGGCTGGGTATCGGGCCGGGCTTCGGGTGACGGCTCGCTGTCCCCGGCGTGCTCCTCGGATCGATGCGGTTCAGGTTCGTGTTCGCCTCCGGGCTGCCTGTCTTCGGGCTGCGGCTCGGCCCCGTCGTCGGACGGCTGTTGCAACCGCAACGCTCGGGCCAGCTCCCGGTTATGGTGCGCCGCCTCCATATCGGGTTCGCGGGCCAGTGCTTCGTCGTAGGCGGCGATCGCGGCATCGAAGCGACCCTGAGCGGCCAGGGCGTTGCCGCGATTGTAGTGGCCCCGGGCGGAATCGTCGGTGGCGAAAGCCTCCTCGGCGGCCACGAAATCGCCGCTTTCGTAGGCGGCCAGTCCGCGCCAGAGTGGATCGCGAAACAACGACTGCGCCCGCTCCGGGTCGCCTTCCTGCAGTGCCCGCTGGCCGCGCTGGTCGGGTCGTTGCCATAGCTCGACCCATTCGAGCGCATGCGCGGCGGGCGGATTGAGCAACAGGGGCGGAGCGAGCACCAGCGACACCACAAGCCCGCGCCGAAAGGTCATCAGCAGCAGCGGTAGCGCCAGCAGGGCGAGGAGATAGCCGAGGTCGTGCCACAGGTCGAACTCCCGGTCGGTTGCCTCGGTGGCAGTGTCGTCCGGCCGGCCGCGGTACGGGGCCAGCAGATGTTCCAGATCCCGCTCGTCCGGTGTCAGGGTGGCGTAGCGCCCGCCGCTGCGGGTGGCCAGGTTGCGCAGGCGCTGCTCCGGCAGCGAGGCCACCACGATGCGGTCATTGCGGTCGTGGGCAAAACCGCCATCGGGCAACGGGATCGGGCCGCCATCGGCGGTGCCGACACCGAGGATGTCGAGTCGGTATTCGCCAAACTGGCGCATGAGCTGATCCACGTTGCGCTGCGCCTCGCTGGTTACACCGTCGGTGACCAGCAACAGGCGTCCGGTGCGGTGGCCGCCGGTAATCAGCAGCTCGATACCCTGGCGCAGCGCGGCTTCCACGTGGCTACCGGGGCTCGGCATGATCTCCGGTTCAAGCTCGGGGATCAGGTGCAGGATGGTATTGATGTCGGTGGTCATGGGAATGACCGGGTAGGCATCACCGCCGTAGATCACCAGCCCGGTCATGCCCTCGTGGCGCTCACGCAGGAAGTCGATGGTTTTCAGTCGCGCGAGGGTGAGCCGGTCGGGTGAGAGATCCCGTGTGCGCATGGAGGGCGACAGGTCGAAGACCACCACCAGCGCGCTGATGTCCCGTTGCAGTGGTTGTGGCAGGGTGGTCGCGGTGGGACCGGCCAGCCCGAGGCAGGCGAGCAGCCACAGTGTGGCCAGCAACCAGGCCGCACGGCGGCGTTGCTGGTGGCCACTGACAGACCGTGTGAGGTAGGGCAGCAGAGAGGGTGCGATCAGGTGGCTCCAGCCTTCGGGCTGAGGCGGGCGGCGCAGCCACAGGTAGGCCAGCAACACACCGGGGACAATGGCGACCAGCCACAGGGGGCGCAGCCAGTGGAAGTCGCTCAGCCACTCAGCCACGGGTGGCCTCCCGAGGGCGCCGCAGGGCGGGCGCCATCAACAGCAGCAGAGCCGCCAGGGCCGCCGAGAGCGGCCAGTGAAACAGGCCCCGGGCCGGTCGCAGGGCCTCCGGGTCCTGGGTGACGGGCTCGAGGCGATCCAGCTCCGTATAGATGTTCTCCAGATCGTCGGTGGACCGGGCGCGGAAGTATCGTCCCCCGGTGGTCGCGGCGATGGCCGCCAGCGACTCCTCGTCGATCTCGCTCGCCCGCCCGCCCCAGCGCGGTCCGCGGTCGCTGCCGAAACCGATGGTGTGGATGCGGACGCCGAAATGGGCCGCGATCTCGGCAGCCTGTAGCGGCTCCAGATTGCCCATGGTGTTCGCACCGTCAGTCAACAGGATCAGCACGCGGTTGCCCTCGGGCCGGTCCCGCAGGTGGCGCACCGCCAGGCCGATGGCATCGCCGATGGCGGTGCCGTCGGTGGCGAGGCCGATCCACGCATCTTCCAGCATGCGCAGCAGGGTGGCGTGGTCGTGGGTCAGCGGTGCCTGTATGTAGGGCCGCCCGCCGAAGACCAGCAGGCCGAGTCGGTCGCCGGTGCGGCGCTCGATGAACTCGTGCAGCACCAGCTTGACGGCGGTGAGGCGGTCGATGCGCCGCTCGCCAAGGACCATGTCCTGCTCGCGCATGCTGCCGGAGAGGTCCACGGCCAGCATCAGCTCACGGGCTTCGCTGGGCAGCATCAGCGGCTCGCCAATCCAGACCGGCCGCGCCGCCGCGAGCAGGGTGGCAAGCCACGCGAACACGAGGAGCCACAGGCTCCATCGTGGCCGGGTGGCACGGATGCGTGGCTGGCGCTCGGTCCAGCGTTGGTAGAAGGGTGCCTGCAGTACCGGCTCGCTGGCGCGAGCGGGCCGGCGCCAGCGCCGATACAGCCAGGGCAGCGGCAGCAGCAGTAACAGCCAGGGCCATTGCAGGGTCAGCACGATGCCTCCCCGCGATGACGGCGGCTCCAGAGCAACAGCTGGTCGTGAAAGGCGGCCAGATCGAGGGCCGTGGCGTCGAGTGTCGACCCCTGCTGGCTGTAGAGCAGTGGCTCGATATGGGCCTTTAGGGGTGCCGGCACCGTGATCCCGGGTGTGTCCTCCAGACGGGCAAGCAGGTCGCGCGCCGGCAGGCTGGCGTGAGCCGGCTCGATCAGCAGCCAGGTGCGGCGCAGCAGGGCACAGCAGTCCGTCAGATAGGCGGGGATGGCTGCGGGGTTGCGGTCGGGTGCCCAGTGCGCCCAGATCCTTGCCAGTTCACGTTCCAGCTCGCGGCGATAGCGGCGACGACGCCACCGGCGATACAGGGCGATCAGCGAATAGCCGAGCGCGGCCAGAATCAGGACGGCGAGCGCCCACCAGCCCGGTGCCGGTGGCCACCAGCCCGTCGGAGCCGGCGCTTGCAGCGGTTCGAAGGCGATCATCCACTCGGGCATCATCGGTAGGGCCTTCGCGCCCCCGTTCCGGGAAGCGTGCCGAGGAGCTGGACGACATCGGTACCGGTGGCGCAGCGCACCAGGGGGCTGCGCAGGCGTGCCGCCAGTTGCTCCAGGCTGGCCACCCGGCGCAGAAAGGCCTGCTCGAAACGCTTGCGAAAACGCGGGTCTGCGGTATGCAGCTGGCTGGTGCGGTTATCGTCACCCACCGGGTAGATCCCCGGGGGCGGCAGCGCCTGCTCCAGGCGGTCGTGGATCAATACGGGTACGACCCCGTGGTGGCGTGACAGCTGGGCCAGGTGTTGCTCCCCCTCCTCGTCGAGGTCGTGGAAGTCGCTGATCACCAGAATGGTGGCGCCGGTGCCACCGACGCGATGGATCGCCTCCAGCATCCGGCGGAGCGGAGGCATATCCGGTCCCGGTTGCGGGGTCCGCGGGGCCGAGTCGTGCAGGGCGCGAATCAGCCGCAAGGCGGCATGATGGGAGCGGCGAGGCCGGATATCGCAGGGTTCGTGGTCGCTGAAGACCATGCCGCCGATCCGGTCGCCCCGTCGCAGCGTGGCCCAGGCGATGGCGGTGGCCAGTCGCGCGGCACAGACGCTTTTGGTTTCCGTGGAGCCGAAGAACATGGTGCTGCGCAGGTCCACCATCACATGGACCGGCTGTTCCCGCTCCTCGCGGAACACTTTGGTGTGGGCGCGGGTGGTGCGTGCCGTGACCCGCCAGTCGATGGTGCGGATGTCGTCGCCGGGCTGGTAGGGGCGCGATTCCTCGAAGTCCATGCCCCGACCCCGGCTGCGCGATCTGTGGTGGCCGATGGAGCGGGTGTGGGCGCGGTGGCCCATGATCGACAGTCGCTCGATGCGGCGACGGAGCGCGATCAACTCGTCGACGGCGGGCACCACGGTTGCCGGCCACTGTTCCGGAGAGTGTTCCGGCCAGTGGCCCGAGCGATCCAGGGCGCCGTTTTCGGTTGCAGCCGCCATCAGGCGCAGGGCACCGCTGCCAGCAGGCGGTCGACCAGCAGATCCATGCTGACGCCGCGGGCTTCGGCCTCGAAGCTCAACAGCAGTCGGTGTCGCAGCACATCGTGGATTATGGCGCGCATGTCGTCGGGCGTGACGTAGTCGCGATCATCGAGCCAGGCGTGGGCGCGGGCACAGCGGTCCAGGGCGATGGTGGCGCGCGGGCTGGCGCCGTATTCGAGCCACCCCTGCAACTCCGGGTCGAAGCGTTCGGGGTGCCGGGTTGCCAGGATCAGCTGCACCAGGTACTCCTCGACGCTCTCGCTGAGGTGGACATCGAGGATCTCGCGTCGGGCGGCGAACAGCTCGACCTGGCTGATGCGCGGTTGTTCCGCCGTGGGCACCCGGGCCTCCTCGGAGCGCGCAATGCGCAGGATGCGGTGTTCGGCGTCGGCATCGGGGTAGCCGACATTGACGTGCAACAGGAAGCGGTCAAGCTGGGCCTCCGGCAGAGGGTAGGTGCCCTCCTGCTCGATCGGGTTCTGGGTGGCCATCACCAGAAACAGCTCCGGCAGCGGATAGGTATGGCGGCCGACGCTGATCTGGCGCTCGGCCATCGCCTCCAGCAGGGCGGACTGGACCTTGGCGGGCGCACGGTTGATCTCGTCCGCCAGCAGCAGGTTGTGGAATATCGGGCCCGGCTCGAAGCGGAAGCTGCCGTCCTCGGGTCGGTAGATATCACCCCCGGTAATGTCCGCGGGCAACAGGTCGGGGGTGAACTGGATGCGATGGAAGTCCGCCTCGATGCCCTCGGCCAGGCATTTTATGGCGCGCGTCTTCGCCAGACCCGGTGCACCCTCCACCATCAGGTGGCCGTTGGCGAGCAGGGCGATCATCAGTCGTTGGGTCAGGTGCTGCTGGCCGATGACCTGGCTGTCCAGGTGTGCCTGCAGGGTATGTAGCGATTGCCTGAGCGTCATGTATCGATTTGCCGGAGAAGGTGAATGAACGGGACCCCGATTATGGCGAGAGCGGCTGGCGATTGCCAATCTCGCCGGGTTGCGGCGCGGCCGGGCTGTGCAAAGCGGGGAGCAGGGCACTAGACTGGGGGTGTCGGCCGGGTGCCCGAAACCGGTGCGCGCCGCGCAGAAGCTGATCACACAAGAACCGAGAAGAACAGGGAGACACGATTTGAACCTGGTGCCTGACGAGGTGTTTTTCGATGAATTGGACCCGCTGTTGCGTCGGCTGTGCAAGGTGGGCTCCTACGAGGTATTTCGCGATTTTTCGCGCCTGATGCTTGCCCGCGTCGCGGCCATCGAGCTGCGTACCCGCCAGCCCAGCCGGGTCGCCGGCAATCTCTACTCCCTGTGGTGCGCCTTCCAGAAGGTGCCCGCCGATCGGGCGATCATTCGCGCGTTCAACCCCGATCTGGCTACCGACCAGTGGGACTCGCCCCATACCATCGTCCATGTCATCAGCCCCGACAGCCCTTTCCTGGTGGACTCCATCACCCATCGGCTCAATCGCCTGGGGCTCGGCATTCACGATGTGCAGAGCCGTGTTCTGCGGGTGCGTCGTGGCGACCACCGCGAATTACTCGACGCCTTCGCCGGAGAGCAGGCCAACAGCGTCGAGGCCGTGATGTTCTTTGCCATCGACCGCACCAGCGACCCCCATGAGTTGGCCGAGATCACGACTGCTATCGAAGCGGTGCTGGCAGACGTGGCTGCGGTGGTGGAAGATCACCAGCCGATGCTCGAACGCCTCCACCTCTGTCGCGAGGAGCTGGAGCGCCGCTGCGCCGCCGAAGACAGCGAGGCCGCGCGCGAGGTGAC
>JBJHAZ010000140.1:0-6088 GCA_050485225.1 Gammaproteobacteria bacterium | reverse complement strand
ATGCCGGCCGCCGAACGCAAGCCGGCGGTTGCCAGAACCCGACACTGGCTGTCGACGCCGGTGTCTTCCGCCAACAGCAACCGAGTGGTGGTGGCCCACGGTCCCAATATTGCGGAACTGATGGACTACCTTCCCGCCGAAGCCACGGTCGTGCTGTTTCGGCCCCTCGGTGACGCCGACGGTTTCGAGTATCTCGCCAGCATCACGCCCGGCCACTGGGCCGAGCTGTCAGGCACTGCTGACGAGTCCTCGGAGTGAGGGCCAGCCGCAACCTCCTGCTGCTGATCCTGCTGCCGGCCACGGCGGTGTTGTTGTTCGCCTTTTTCGTGATCACCGCGTCACTGACCAATGTCAAACGCCACTTCGACGCGGCGGTCGAGGACCAGAGCGCGGATCTGACCGTGATCGAGGAGATGGCGACCTTCTCGCGGGAAGTCAGCCAGGTGCAACTGCACATCGCCGCGGCCCTCGAGGGCGCACGCAGCGGCCAGTACAGTGAGTTGCAGCTGTACCGGATGCACCGCGACATCGTCGATACCCTCGAGGCGCTGGGCACCCTGCTGGAGCCGATTGTCACCTCCGACCTGGTAGTCGCCGCCAATCACAACAGCGCCACCGGGCTACTGGAAGCCTTCGAGTCCTACCGGCGCGTCGTGATCATGGCCACCGATGTCATTGCCGTTGATCCCTCGGTGGCCGCGAGCTTCATCGATCAGGCCCAGGGCCACTTCCGCCAGTTCTCCACCTATCAGCACACGGTTTCGGGATTGCTGGCCGAGCGCTCACGACTGCGCAACATCGAGCAGAGCGCTACCGTCGGCGAGGTGTTTACCCGCGTTCTGCTGCTCAGCATGCTGTCCCTGCTGCTGCTGTTCGGCCTCGCCTTTGGCGTCGCACGGCGCGCCAGCACCAATCTGCTCAGCATCGCCGACGCCTTGAGCGAGCTGGCACAGCCGGACCGCCAGACCATCCCACTGCCCAGGATCGAGCACCTTTACCAGCACGGTCGCAGCGAGATCGCCGACGTCGCCGGCACGCTGCTCAATTTTCGCAACGCCATCGAGCGCCAGCGGGAAGCCGAGCAGAAGGCATTCCAGCTGGCCTTCTACGACCCCCTGACCCAACTGCCGAACCGGCGGCTGCTGAGCGAGCGCATCGAGCATGCCCTGACCGTTGGGCAGCGGCTACAGACCTGCAACGCGGTGCTGGTACTCGACCTTGACGGTTTCAAGAGCATCAACGATCTGTACGGTCACAGCACGGGAGACCGGGTGCTGGTCGAGGTCGCCGAACGTCTCGTCGCCGTCGTCGGGGAACAGGGTACCGTGGCCCATCTCGGCGGCGACGCCTTCGGCGTGCTGCTCGACTCCCTCGGTACCGACCCCGGGGCTGCGGCCATCGCGGCCGAGGACATGGCCGAGCGAATCGGCCACACACTGCGCGCACCGGCCATCCACGTGGACAACACAGCCCTCCCCGTCACCGCCAGTATCGGCATCAGCCTCTGCGAGCACCCGGTCGACGACCACGAGCAGCCGCTCAGGTACGCCGAGGCCGCCATGTACCAGGCCAAGGAGGACGGTCGCGATACCTGCCGATTCCACGACGCAGAGATTCAATCGCGACTGGAATTGCGCGGTTTCATGGAGCGGGCATTGCGGTCGGCCATCGACAACCACGAACTGCTGCTGATGTATCAGGTTCAGGTGGACGATCAGGATCAACCCCGCGGGGTGGAAGCCCTGCTGCGGTGGCAACACCCGGACCGAGGGCTGGTTTCCCCGATGGAGTTCATCCCTCTCGCCGAGGAAACCGGCCTGATCGTGCCCATCGGACGCTGGGTGATGCAACAGGCCTGCGCCCAACTGGCGGCCTGGCACGGGCATCCGCTGTTCGGCGGCTTCACCATCGCCGTCAATGTCAGCGCCCGCCAGTTTGCCGACCCCGACTTCCACCAGCAGGTGCTGGATGCACTCGAAAAATCCGGGGCGGACCCCCACCGACTGAAGCTGGAGCTTACCGAAAGCGCCGTCCTGGGCGATGTGGAAGCCGCCATCGAGCGCATGCAGGCCCTGCGCCGAACCGGCATTCAGTTTTCACTCGACGATTTCGGCACCGGCTACTCCTCCCTGCAGTACCTGAGGCGCCTCCCCCTCGATCAGCTCAAGATCGACCAGACCTTCGTCAGGGAGGTGGACCACAGCTGTGGCGATCGAGCCATCGTGGACGCCATCGTCGCCATGGGACGGGCGCTGAATCTGGAGGTCATCGCCGAGGGCGTGGAAAACCGCCAGCAACAGGCCGTACTCGCGGCCAAGGGCTGCATGGCCTATCAGGGCTACCTGTTCAGCCGTCCGCTGCCGTTGGCGGAGATGGAGCACTGGTGCCACCAGCAGCCCACGAAGCCGATTTCGGCCTGACGGTCTGTGCCAGCGCGGCCGCAACCGCGTCCCGGTTCAGGTAAGCTCGCCGTTCAGCGTGAGGACGAGCGTCCGGCTGCCGCCATGATCGCGATGCTCACCGAGATAGATGCCCTGCCAGGTTCCCAGGTTGAGGCGGCCTTCGGCCACGGGGAGCGTGACACTGCTGCCCAGCAGGCTGGCCTTGATATGGGCCGGCAGATCGTCCGGCCCCTCGTCATCGTGGCGATACCAGCTTTCGCCGTCCTTCACCGCCCGGCTGAACCAGCCCTCAAAATCCTGCCTCACCGTCGGATCGGCATTTTCGTTGAGCGTCAGCGATGCCGAGGTGTGGCGAATGAACACGTGCAGCAGGCCGACACGGATCGAGGCCAGCTCCGGCAGACTGTCGACCACCTCCGACGTGATCAGGTGAAAGCCCCTGGCGCGGGGCCGCAAACGTATTTCCCTTTGAATCCACATGCCTTCAACTCCAAGCACAACAGGACTGTTGGCACAACTGTCGACCAGTAACACGGCCGTGACAAGGGCACCCCGCTACTCGGTGGTACTGGGGTTCCAGAAAGCCTGATTGATGATCGGCGTGTCCGAGAGTTTTTTCACGATGGCATTCACTATGGGCCGCAGCAGGGTATTGGCGCTGAGCACGAACACCGCGCCCAACACTGCCTCGGCGATCAGGCTGGCGCCCGCCGCCGCACCCACCGCCACCAGCACATTGGTGCGCAGGCCGGCGGTACGCTGGCGGTACTGCCGCTCGAAGCCGATCAGACCGCCGAGCACAAAGGCCACCAGCAGACTGACCAGACTGTTGAGCAGCAGCCCGGCGTCAAAATGAGCGAAAGCAAGCATGGGTTATCCCTTCGCGAGGTCGGGCCGGCCACGAAGGCCGACCCGGTGATGCATCAGCCCGTGATGGGCGGTGCACCGAGGATAGCCACGGCCAGTGACAGGTAGATGATCACACCGGTGGCATCGGCAATGGAGGTGATCAACGGTGCGCTGGCGGTCGCGGGATCGAGCTTGAAGCGCGACAGCAGGAAGGGCAGGCTCATGCCGATGAGGCTACCGACCACCACGATGATCACCATGGACAGGGATACCACCAGGGCAATCTCCGGCCCGCCGCGGAACAGGCCAATGCCCGATACCGCCACGGCCATGGTCACACCCAGCAACGCCGCCACGCCGAACTCGCGGCCGAGCATCTTCACCCAGTCCCGCATCACCACATCGCCAGTGGCCAGTGCCCGCACCATCAGTGTGGCTGCCTGGGAACCGGCGTTGCCGCCACTGTCCACCAGCAGGGGCAGGAAGAAGACCAGCGCGATGTAGGCGGCGATGGTGTCCTCGAAGTAGGCAATGCCGGCGCCCGAGAACAGGTTGCCGAATACCAGCAGCACCAGCCAGAAGGCGCGCTTGCGAAACAGGGTCCAGACCGAGGCATCCCGCACCGACAGATCCTTCAGCGCCAGGGTACCGCCGCCCTTGTGGAAGTCCTCTGTGGCTTCTTCCTGGCTCACGTCCATCGCGTCGTCCACGGTGACGATGCCGATCAGCTTGTCGCCGCCATTGATGACCGGCACCGCCAGCAGGCCGTAGCGGGAAATGAGCCGCGAGGCCTCCTCGCGGGGCCACTCGGCCTTGGCGAAGACCAGGTCGGTATGCATCAGGTCGATCACCCGCGCGGCCCGCTCCGCGAGGAACAGTTCGCGCAGCGAGATGGCCCCCACCAGACGGCGGGCCGTGTCCACCACATAGACCGTGTAGATGGTCTCCTTGTCGGGCGCCTGGGTACGTACCTGCTCCAGGGCGCTGCCCACGGTCATGTCAGCGCGAATGGCCACATAGTCCGAGGTGGTCACCGATCCCACCGTAGCTTCCGGGTAGGAGGCCAGCTTGAGGATATCCTCGCGCTCGGCCTTGTCGAGGGCCGGCAGCAGGCGCTCGCGCTCCTCGTCGGACATGCGGTTGTAGATATCGACCCGGTCGTCGGCCGGCAGATACTCGAACAGCTCGACCCGGACCGGACGCGGCATCAGCTCCAGCAGCGCATCCTGCAGGTCGTGGCTGAAGTAGGCAAACAGGTCCGCGCGGGCTGCCACGGGCAGCAGGCGCAGCAGGGTGAGTGCCTCGTGGGTGGTCAACTCCTCGAAGGCGTCCGCCAGGTCGGCGGTGGGCAGGTTATGGGCCAGCTGGACGAGTTTCTCCTGATCCAGAGAATCCGCCAGGCCGGTCAGCAGGGTCACAATATCTTTTCGGGTCATGGTACAACTCCTTGTGCTTTGTTCGCCCCGCTGACCTGGAAAGGACTCAGCGGGGCATGAATATGGGTTCGCCGTCGTTCATGGGTTCGGGTGCAGCCCTCCTGTCGAGCCTGTGTTAAAAGAAAGCATTGGAAACGAGTACCAGCCCCACCGAGAAAAACCGGTCTTCGGTGCCCCCCTGCATGCGATCGCCGTAGGTGAAGTCCACCTGGACACGATCCGGTATCAGCCAGTGGGCCACCCCGGTGTGGAAGAAGGGCCGCCCGCTGTCCTCGCTGAATGCTTCCACAAACCAGCGCGTGTCGTCGGTGACCGGCACTTCGGCGGCCACCGCCCAGGTGGCGCGGTCGGTGCGGGTGTCACTCTCGCGTACCCAGCCGAGATTGGCGTGCAGGGTGACGGCCTCATCGCCGAAGGAGCGGGACGCGGGAATGTAGGCGAAGAATCCTTCCTTGGTACGCTCGGCGAGCGAGTCATGGATCACGCCGGCCACCACGCCATAGGCCCAGGCGTCCGGGCCCGCATCGTGCAGAATGTACTTGGCAGACAGCTCCACCTCGCCGAACTCGTTGCTGCCATCCTCGCGCAGCCAGGTGCCACCCAGCGTCACCTCGAGGTTGTCGGTGACACCGCAGGCGGGCAGGAACCAGAATTCAGTGCTGTCCCGGGGGCGCTCGATCCAGGTCTCGAGTTCACAGGTACCGCGATCGGCAATACCGGCGTCGTCGGTGACCATCGGGCGGGCGGCCTGGGCAGGCGCCTGCCACAGCGCGGTCGCAGCGGTCAGGGCCAGCGTCATCAGCGCCGTGGCGAGTGAAATACGGCGGGCGGCCGATCCACGGTAGGCAACGGCTGAAGGGCATCGCAGCGGGCCAAAGGCCGGCAGATTAGTCAGGGTAATCGGGGTGGTGCAGGAACGCAGCAGCATGGTTTCTTCCTCCTGGGTTGGGAGGGAGACCCCGCACCGGCAGGATTACCGGCGCACAGTGGTCCAAGGTTCGGCACGGCAAACAATACCGGCCTGCACGGCAGTGGCAGGAATCAGCCAGGTTATACAAGAGCCCGGTACCAACGACGGACACAGACGCGGCTGTGCCGGCGCGAACGGGGCGCTTGGATAATCCGGTTGTAACCTGAAGCGTAATGGGATTGGATCGCTGTTGATCCGAAAGACACCACGCCCGACCCGAGGTCGGGGTGGCAGAGAACTGCGTTACCTGACCTCGAAGTCTCCGGCCAGCACGGCCGGGCATCTACTGTGACTCGAACAAGGTTCCACAAGGGTCTCCGCAGTTGAAAACTGGCGCGGATTCTAGATACCACCCCCTGCCCGGTCAAGCCGCCACCTGTCGTCCACCTGTACAGACCTGCCAGTTACCGGTCAATCGACCGCATCCGTCC
>JBJHAZ010000139.1:485-6105 GCA_050485225.1 Gammaproteobacteria bacterium | reverse complement strand
CTCTGGCGACGCCGCCTGATGGGGCTGGTGACCTTCCCGAATCGCGGCCAGGTGGAGGAATTTGTCGCCACCACCGTGCGCAAGGGCATGCACCGCGTCCAGCGAGAGCTGAACAAGCAGGGCTGGAATGCCGAGGTGCATTTCGACGAGTTGAGCCACCGTATCTGCCTCGAGGTGGTCAAGGAGAACCAGGTGGATTTCATCTACGAGATCCGCATCGTCGACCACATCCTGCCCGAATACGCCTACCCGGAAATGCCCGGCGACGACAGCAGCGAGCATCACTACTACCGCGCCGAGGTGTTCCTGCGTCGCGGCGGCCAGTCCTACGACATCTACGGCTTCGACCAGCAGGATGTCATTACCGACATTCTCGACCAGTTCGAGAAACACCTGCACTTCCTCGATATTTCGCCGGGCAACCTGCCCTTCAACATGGCCGAGCACGACGACATGCTCACCACACCGCCGGAGCCGGAGGTGGAGCCGAACCCGGTTGGCGAGGGTTACAGCGATGAGGGTACGCCGGACAGCGCCTCCGACGGCGAGGGCGCGCCGGGCCACCGGAACGGCTAGCGACAGCGGGGGATTACCATGGCCACGACGTCCTATACCCGACCTCGTACCCGGCGCCGGCTGGCGGTGGGGATGCTTCTGGCCACCGGGCTGAGCGCCCCGGCAATGGCCGATCCCACCGTGGAGGCCCTGCTGCAGCGCATCGAGGCGCTGGAAGAACGACTGCGCGAGATGGAAGAGCGGGAGCGACAGGATGCCACCCAAACCTGGCGTGCAGTCGAGGATCGCCGTGTGGTGGAGGAACACCTGGGTACACCTCCACCGACCGCCACACGCGACAGCGGCGCGGTGCCCGGCAGCGAACGTATTGCGACCGCGGCCGAGGAGCCGCCGGGGCCCGATATCCACATAGGCGGCGCCTTGCGCTACAACCTGGTGCACCGCGGCGGCAGCAGCGATTCCCGCGACAAGCGCGGAGAAACCGGCCTCGATGTGTTCCGCCTCAATGTGGATGGCCAGATCGACAACATCCTCATCTCCGCCGAGTACCGCTACTACTCCTACATGGATACCCTGCACCACGGCTGGCTCGGCTACGAGTTCGACAACGGCAACCAACTCCAGGTGGGCATCCACCAGGTGCCCTTCGGGCTGCTGCCCTACGCCGCCCACAACGCCTGGTTCGGTGCGCCCTACTACACCGGCTTTGCCGACAACTACGACATGGGCGTGAAGTACATCCACGACGCCGGACCCTGGGACTTTCATCTCGCCTTCTACAAGAACGAGGAACTGAACAACCCCTCCAGCCCCGACCGCTATGCCTATGACCTGGTCCGTGGCGACGAGCAACAGAACGAGGAGATCAACCGCCTCAATGCGCGCGTCGCCTACACCTTCGGCCACGGCACCACCTGCGAGAACGAACTGGGCGTGTCCGGTCAGGCCGCGCAGGTATACAACGCCACCACCCGGCGGCGCGGCGATCACCGCGCCGGGGCGATCCATTTCGACAGCCACTGCGGCCGTTGGAACTTCCAGCTCCAGGGCATCCACTACGAGTACGATCTCGCCAACCCCGCCGGGGTGGATGATCGTACCGTACAGGTGGGGGCCTTCGCGGACACCTTCCTCATCCCGGCCCGAGCCGACATCTTCACCGCCAACGTGGCGTACAATTTCGAGCCGCCCTGGGACTGGATGGACCAGCTCACCTGCTACAACAACTATTCGCAACTGTTCAAGTCGCTCGACGACAGCCGCGACTCGAAGATCAACACCCTCGGCTGCTCCATCGCCACCGGGCCGCTGTTCACCTACGTGGACTACATCCTCGGCAACAACATGATCTACTTCGGCGACGGCTCCCTCGCCCGTGGCGGCGAGGACCGATGGCGCCATCGCCTCAACATCAACGTCGGTTTCTACTGGTGACGCCATGATTCGCCGTATTCTCCACCGCTGGCTGACCCTGCCCACCTGCGCCGTGGTGCTGGCAAGCCTCGCCACTCCCATTGCCCACGCCCGGGATGAACTCAACGTGGTCTCCTGGGACGGCGCCTATGTGCGCAGCCAGATCCTCGGCTTCATCCGCCCCTATGAGGAGGCCACCGGCACCCGCGTCAACGTGATCCAGTACAGTGGCGGTATCGACGAGATCCGCCGCCAGGTGCGCGCCTGGAACGTCAGCTGGGACGTGGTCGACCTGGAGCTGTTCGACGCCATCCGTGCCTGCCAGGAAGGTCTGCTGGAGCCCATCGACCCCGCCAGCCTGCCGGCCGGCGCCGACGGCACCCCCGCCGAGGAGGACTTCATCCGCGGTACCCTGCTGCCCTGCGGCGTGGGCAATGTGGCCGGCTCCACCGTGGTCAGCTACCATCGCGACCGGCTGGAGCAATCACCCCGATCGATTGCGGACTTCTTCAATCTGCGCGACTTTCCCGGCAGCCGGGGTCTGCGCCGCACCCCGCAGGGCAACCTCGAGTGGGCCCTGGTAGCCGATGGCGTACCCCGCGAACAGGTCTACGAGGTACTCTCGACCCCGGAGGGGCTCGACCGCGCCTTCGCCATGCTCAACCGCATCAAGCCGCACGTGGAATGGTGGGAAACCGGCGAGGAGGCGGTGCGCCTGCTGGAAACCGGGCAGGTGGTGATGAGCGCCGTGTACAGCGGCCGCGTGCAGGACGCAGTAGAGCGCGGCGAACCGCTTGAAATCCTCTGGGATCATCAGGTCTGGTTCTACGACGTGTGGGGCATCCCCCGCAACGGCCGCAACACCGAACTGGCCATGGACTTCATCCGCCACGCCACCTCCACCCACAGCCTCGCCCGCCAGGCCAACCTGATCCCCTACGGGCCGGTGCGCCAATCGTCGATGGCCTACGTGAACCCCGAAATACAGCCCCAGCTGCCCACCGCCGAGCGCAACCTGACCACCGCCATCGAACTGGACGCCCAGTGGTGGTCGGAGCACATGGACGAAATCGGCCGCCGCTTCGACCGCTGGCTCGAGCGGCCGGTACAGGTGCCCCGCGATCGGCCGCGGTAAGCGGCACGGCCGGTGCGACATTTTGTCACTCCCGCACCGTGGCCCAGCACCCTAAACTCCGCCCCCGACTCACCACCCACCTCAGTCGGGGAAGCCCATGCCTCTTGCTCGCCAGACCGCTCTGGTAATCGCCCTGCTCGCCACCAGCTCCGTCCATGCCGATGCGGCCACTCCCCGCTACTGGGCCGTAGCCGAGGTGGACGAAACGGTGATCACCGCCCAGAAAACCTCATCACCACTCGAGGTGATTACCGATCCGCGCCTGCCGCGCCAACCGGTACCGGCCCACGACGGCGCCGACTACCTCAAGACCATCCCCGGTTTCGCGGTGATTCGCAAGGGCGGAACCGACGGCGATGCGGTCTTTCGCGGCATGGCCGCTTCGCGCGTGGGCATCGTCGCCGATGGTGGCACCCTGCACGGCGGCTGCGGCATGCGCATGGATCCGCCCACGGCCTACATCTTTCCCCAGTCCTACGACCGCATACGGGTACTGAAAGGGCCGCAAAGTGTGCTTTGGGGTCCGGGCAGTTCAGCGGCCACGGTCATTTTCGAACGCGACCCCTACGATCCGGCCACCGACACCAACGAGCTGTTTGCCAGTGCCACAGGGGCCGACTTTGGCCGTCACGACCTGGCACTGGACGGACAGCTGGGCGGGGATCCCGGTTATATCCGCCTGCAGGGCAGTGACAGCCGGTCGGGCAATTACCGCGATGGCGACGGCACCGAGATCCACTCCCGCTATCAGCGCTGGAACAGTCACCTGACCATGGGCTGGACGCCCCGCACGGATACCCTGATCGAGCTGAATGCCGCCGCCAGTGACGGTGAGGCGGCCTACGCCGATCGCATGATGGACGGCAGCAAGTTCCAGCGGACGCACTACGGGCTGCGATTGCGTCAGGGGTTCAGCGGCGGGTTGCTCAGCAGCGTCGAGGCCAGGCTGTCCTACAACTACGTCGACCACGTGATGGACAATTACAGCCTGCGACGGTTTACACCCACTCCCATGATGTCCAACCCCAGCGCCTCCAACCCGGATCGCACCACCGTCAACGCCCGCCTGGCTGCATTACTGGAGCCGTCCACCGACCATCGGATCGAACTTGGCGCCGATATGGAGCGCAACCGTCACACCATTCGCAGCACTCGCAATCAGTTGATGGTGCCGTTTGATAGCCTGGGTCGTGAACGCGACGCCCGCTTCTCGCAGGCGGGTGTATTCGGGGAATGGCAGTACACTCGGGCGCCCCGACAAACCTGGACCAGTGGACTGCGTCTCGACTACTGGACCGCTCGCGATGAGCGCGACACCATTGCCGTGGGCATGATGGGCATGAGCATGGCCAACCCCACCGGCGGCACCAGCGACCACGACCTGCTGCCCAGCGCGTTCGTGCGCTACGAACACGGGCTCGGAAATGAACATCGCGCCGGCAACACCACCCTGTTCATCGGGCTGGGACACACACAGCGAACCGCCGACTACTGGGAGCGGATCGGCAACAGCCGGCAATCGGAAGATACGATCAGCGCCTTCGAGACGCGTCCCGAGCAGACGACCCAGCTCGACTGGGGGCTGATCCACGAAGCCGACGACTGGCGTCTGTCCGCGTCGCTCTTCTACAACGAGATTCGCGACTTCATCCTGATCGACACCGTCTACCCCGGCAAGGAAGGAACCGGAGTTACCCGCAATGTGCGCGCCCACAGCTGGGGTGGCGAGCTGGAGTTGTCACGCAGCCTCGGCAACCACTGGCTGGCCGAAGGCACACTGGCCTACACACGAGGTTACAACGACACAGACAACACGCCCCTCGGGCAGATTCCGCCACTGGAGGCCCGACTCGGCCTGACGTGGCAACGGGAAAAATGGAGCCTCGGCGGCCTGCTGCGTCTGGTGGACAGCCAGAACCGCACGGATCCGGGCCGGGGCAACATCGTCGGCCAGGACATCGGCAACACCAGCGGTTACGCCGTGGCCTCCCTCAACGCCAGTTACCAGATCGCGCAGGAGCTGAAACTCTCGGTCGGTGTCGACAACCTCTTCGACCGCACCTACGCGGAACACCTGTCCCGCGGCGGCGCCATGGTGCCGGGCTTCATACGCACTGAGCAGATCAATGAACCCGGCCGGCTGCTCTGGGGTCGTCTGGCCTGGACCTGGCAGTAGTCCGTCTGGACGCCATGGCCGCATTGCACTATGGTCATCACTCAGGCACGGCGTCCTCCGGATGCCGTGTGTCGAGACGTACCCTTGGAAGGACTCAACGATGACACGACTGCTTTCCCGACTGCTCGCAGTCTGCGCCCTGCTGCTCCCCGTCGCGCTGTTTGCCGTGCCGGCCTCTGCCGCCAGCCCCGCAACAGCCGAGAGCCGAACCCTGAGCGCCGAATCCGCTCATACCATCGAGGTTCTCGACGCCGGCCAGGCCGGCCAGCTGTTCGATGAACAGGAGATGGCCGAACTCGCCGCACTCGAGTCCCAGCACCTTGAACTGCAGGAGCAGCAGGCCGGGTTCTTCGGCCCACGCATCGGTACCATCATCATCA
>JBJHAZ010000139.1:0-475 GCA_050485225.1 Gammaproteobacteria bacterium | reverse complement strand
ATCGGCCTGGCGTTGATCATTCTGCTTTGATGTGGGCGTGCTCCAACTGCAGGGGCTTCGACTCCGCATTGGCTCCCTCACCCGCCTTGCGCTGATCCTGGCCGCGCTGGCAACCACCGCCTGCACCACCACCGGGGGTGCGACCTGGTACGACGAGCACATCGCCGCCGGGACAGCGCTGGCGGTGCCCCACGTGCCCCAGACCTCCCGCACCGACTGCGGCATGGCCGCACTCACTGCCGTCATGGCCTACCACAGTGGCACCAGCCTTTCCCTGCCCTCACTGCTGGACGCACACCCCGCGGCTTCACCACGCGGCTACTCTCTGGGTGAGCTGGGCGAAGTGGCCCGCCACCACGGGTTCGCCGCCTTTGTGGTGCCGGGCGACGAGCGCTTCCTGCGCACCCAGCTGGAGCGGCAGCGTCCGCTGATCGTGCCCCTGCAGATGGCGGGCAGCAGTCCGCCCCTTCCCGGC
>JBJHAZ010000138.1:0-6174 GCA_050485225.1 Gammaproteobacteria bacterium | reverse complement strand
AGCCGGAGGGTGCGCATGCCTTCCTTGCAGGCCTGCAGCCTGAGCTGGGCAATGTCGCACTCGGCCAGGATCAGGTCGCGCAGGTTTTCGGTGAGCGGCATGATCTCGTAAAGCCCGACCCGTCCCAGGTATCCGGTGTTCCTGCATTCAAGACAGCCGACCGGCTCGCAGATGTGGTCGGGAAACGCCACTTTCCATGGCCGGGTCAGTTGCGCCCAGAGTTCTTCGTCCACCGCCGCCGAGGTCTTGCAGTGGGGGCACAGGCGACGCACGAGCCGCTGCGCCATGACGCCGTTGAGGGTCACGCGCAGCAGGTGCGCCGGGACCCCGAGGTCGATGAGGCGGCTGATGGCGGTGGGCGCGTCATTGGTGTGCAGCGTGGAGAGGACGAGGTGGCCGGTCAGGGCGGCCTGGGTGGCCATCTCGGCGGTGGCCAGGTCACGGATCTCGCCCACCATGATGATATCCGGGTCCTGGCGCATCAGGGTGCGGATGCCGGCGGCGAAATCGAGCTCGATGGCGGGGTGCACTTGGGTCTGGTTGAAGGCGTCCTCGACCATCTCGATGGGGTCTTCGATGGTGCTGACATTGACGTCGTCGGTGGCCAGCTGCTTGAGGGTCGAGTACAGGGTGGTGGTCTTGCCGGACCCGGTGGGGCCGGTGACCAGCACGATCCCATGGGGGCGACCGGTCATGTCGCTCCAGCGCTCGAGGTCGTTGCCGGTGAGGCCGAGGTCGGCAAAGCTGCGCAACAGTACCTCCGGATCGAAGATGCGCATCACCAGCTTCTCGCCGAAGGCGGTCGGCAGGGTGGACAGGCGCAGTTCCACTTCGCCCCCGGCGGGTGTGCGGGTCTTGACGCGGCCGTCCTGGGGCCGACGCTTCTCGGCGACGTTCATGCGCCCCAGTATCTTGATGCGGCTGATCATGGCGGTCATGACAGGGGTCGGCAGCTCATGAACCAGGTGCAGCAGGCCGTCGATGCGGAAGCGGACGCGCCCCTTGTCCCGGCGCGGCTCCAGGTGGATGTCGCTGGCGCGCTGGTCGAAGGCGTACTGGAACAGCCAGTCGACGATATTGACGATGTGCTGGTCCTGGGCGTCGGGATTCTTGAGCGAGCCGAGCTCGAACAGGGCCTCCATGTTGGAGACCTTGCTGGTGTTGTCGTGGAGTTGTTGCTGCCGGCCGGCGCCCGTGACGGAGCGCGACAGGGTGTAGAACTCCACCAGGTACTTGTCGATATCGGCGGGGTTGGCGACCACGCATTCCACGCGGCGGCGCGCCACCTGCTCGACGCCACTGATCCAGTCGCGGGTAAAGGGCTGTGCTGTGGCGATGATTACGGATTCGTCGCGAGCCTCCACGCACAGGATCTGGTGCCGGCGTGCGAACTCGAAGGACATCACCTGGGTCACCGCGGTGACATCGATCTTGAGCGGGTCAATGTGCCGCAGGGGCAGGCCCGCCTTTTCGGCGAGCCACTGGGTCAGCGTATCCAGGTCGAGGGCGCGCTCCGGTCGCCGCGCATCCACCGGGCGCTGGCCGGCGATATAGGTCAGCGGATGCTGCGCCGACTGTTCCCGGTTGCGGGTCTGGCTGGCAATCTGGTTGGCGGTAGGGCGGTCCACCAGCCCGTCCAGTACCAGGTCTTCCAGCACTTCGCCGAGGTACAGTTTGCGGCCTGTCGCTTGCCGGGGGCTTGTCATGGCGGTTCCCTGCTCCGTGGGTGGTGCTCTGGTTGCGCTACTCGCTATTCAAGCCAGTTTAACGTCACGCGCCGTCCGATGCAGCCGACTGTAGCAGCAGAAAGGGACGGGTGGCGGCCATGAAGGCGTCGAGCTGGTCATGGTGGACCCAGTGCCCAGCCCCCGGGATGTTGACCACCGTGGCGTCACTGAAAAACGCGGCGCGACCATCGGCTTCCGGATCGCTCGCCCAGCTTTCCTCGCCGCGGATCAGCAGCACCGGACAGGTGATGGCCCGCCACATGTCGCGCGTCTGCTCCGGAGTGATATCGAAGAGGGGCATGGTGCGCAGCAGCGGGTCGTGCTTCCAGCGGTAGTTGCCGTTTTCGAGCCGCTGGCTGCCGTAATCGCACAGGTGTTCGGCCAGCTCGGCCGGGAGATGGGCGTTCTTGCGCATCATGCGCTCCAGCGCGTCCGACCGGGAGGCGTATTCGGTGGGCTGGTGGCGTGCCGACCTGCGGGCGCTGTCGATCCACTCCCGCAGGCGGCTGGCGCCATTCTGTCCGGCCATTTTCTCGAGCAGGTGCGGTGCGGGGCCGAGCCCTTCGATGGCCACTACTCGCCGCACCCGCTCGGAAAACACGCTGGTGTACTTCAACACCAGGGCACCACCCAGGGAATGGCCGATCAGGGACAGGCTCGACCAGCCCAGATGGTCCACGAGGTTGGCGAGGTCGAGTACGAAGCCGCTGATGGTGTAGGCGGCACCGTTGACCCAATCGGATTCGCCGTGGCCGCGCAAATCGGGGGCAACAATATCGAAGTGCGGCTGCAGGTGAGCGACCACGCGATCCCAGTTGCGGTTGTGGTCCTCACCGCCGTGGACCAGCAACAGATGAGGCTTGCCGGGGTTGGGCCAATGGCAGTAGTGCAGGCGCAGCCGTGCCGAGTGATGGAAGCGGGATTGGGGCGTTGTGGTCATGGGCGTTGCAGCGCATCCAGGACGCTGCGATCCGGATAACCGTCGCTGACCAGCCCCGCGTCCTGCTGGAAGGCGCGCACCGCTCCACGGGTGGCTGGCCCCATCACCCCGTCCGCCTCGCCGGCGTCGTAGCCGCGCTCGTTGAGTGCCAGCTGCAGGCTTTCCACCTCGGCGCGGGACAGGGCCTGCTGATCGGCCGGCGGTGGGCGTCGCAGGGGGCCGCCGCCGGCGATACGGTCGGCCAGCAGCCCCACGGACAGCGCATAGGCTTCGGATCGATTCCACTTCATGATGACGGCGAAGTTGTCGTACACCAGAAAGGCCGGGCCGCGGTGCCCGGCGGGCACCAGGATCGCGCCCTCGATATCCGCCTGGGGCAGGGGGTTGCCATCGGTGCCACGCACGCCCAGCGCGGCCCAGTCGCGCACCGGCTGGGCATTGCCGCGACCCGTTAGGCGGTAGTCGAACCCCTCCGGCAGTATTACCTCGCGTCCCCAGCGCACGCCCTCCTGCCAGCCGAGGTGCTGGAGGAAGTTGGCGCCGGAGGCGAGTGCGTCCTGCTTGCTGCCCCACAGGTCGATACGGCCGTCGCCGTCGCCATCCACGGCGTAGCGCAGGTAGTTCGACGGCATGAATTGGGTATGGCCCATGGCGCCGGCCCAGGAGCCGCGCATTTGCCCGGGCTCCAGGGCTTCCCGGTCCATGACCCGCAGGGCGGTCAGGAACTCATCGGCGAAATAATCGCCCCGTCGCGGGTCGCAGGCCAGCGTCGCCAGTGAATCCAGCGTGGGCATGTTGCCAAGGTAGCTGCCGTAGTTGGTTTCGAGGCCCCAGAAGGCCACCAGATAGTGCCCGGGTACACCGTAGCGGGCGGCGAGCTGATCGAGGAAGGCGCGGTGTCGGGCGTACAGCTCGCGACCGCGACGGATACGGTCCTCGCTGAGGCGGGCGGCCAGGTACTGGCCGAAGGTCTGGACGAACTCGGGCTGCCGGCGGTCGAGCTCCAGCACCCGCTGCTGTTGCTCCATGGTGGTGACAGCCGCCACGGCTCTGGGCGACAGGTTCTGTTGACTGGCGCGCTCCTGCAGGCCCGACAGGCAGCTGGCGAAGTCGGGGGTGCTGGCATGGAGCGGGGTGGTTGCCAGGCCTGTGAGCAGGGCGGTCGCTAACGCAACCGGGAAAAGCGTGCGCACGGTGAATGTCCTTCTGTGCAGAAATGGCGGTCGGCCATTTCCGGGGTTGTATCGTGTGGGCAGGAAAGTCAGTCGGGAGCGCCGCGCTGTGCGGCCGTCCCTGAATCCTGGCGGGCCATCATGGCACAGCCGATCCCTGTCGGTCAGCATCAAGATATCACGCCGTCCGGGCCGGTGATAAGGCATTTGGGTGCGGGGTACGCCGGATAGTTGCACCAACCCATGGCGCAGCTCGAGCCCGGGGCAACCGAGCGAGGTCAGTGTCGGGGATGGCCAGGAGTCATTGGCGGGGGAGGTGTCGGGGCATCCGACCATTTGAAGGGGCTGATGGTCGGATGCCGGCGAGCGCGGCGGGAAAGCACTTGGGGTGAAAGGGGGCGCCTGGTTGATAGGGGCGCGCGGCGGGTCAGACGTTGAAGCGGAAGTGAATCACGTCGCCGTCCTTGACCACGTACTCCTTGCCCTCGAGGCGCCATTTGCCGGCGTCCTTGGCGCCCTGTTCACCCTTGTACTGGATGAAGTCGTCGTAGCCGATCACCTCGGCGCGGATGAAACCCTTCTCGAAGTCCGTGTGGATCTTGCCCGCAGCTCTGGGGGCCGTGGCGCCGACGGGGATGGTCCAGGCGCGCACTTCCTTGACGCCGGCCGTGAAGTAGGTGTGCAGGCCGAGCAGCTGGTAGCCGGCGCGGATGACGCGATCGAGGCCCGCTTCCGCCATGCCCAGCCCTTCGAGGAATTCGGCCTTCTCGTCGTCGTCGAGCTCGGCGATTTCCGCTTCGATCTTGTTGCAGATGGGTACTACCACTGCGTTTTCCCGGGCGGCGATGTCGCGCACCGCGTCCAGGTGCGGGTTGTCGTCAAAACCCTCTTCGGCCACGTTGGCGATGTACATGGTGGGCTTGAGGGTCAGAAGGTTCAGGGGTTTGAGCAACAGCAGCTCGTCCTCGGAGAGCGTCATGGCGCGCACCGGCCGTGCTTCGTCAAGATGCGGCTGGACCTTTTCCAGTACGGTCTTGAGCGCGGCAGCCGCCTTGTCCTGCCCCTTGGCCGCCTTGGCGGCACGCTGGAGCTGCTTTTCCACCGCCTCGAGGTCGGCCAGGGCCAGCTCGGTATTGATCACGTCGATGTCGGTGGCGGGATTGATGCGGCCGTCCACGTGGATGACGTTCTCGTCCTCGAAGCAGCGCACCACGTGGGCAATGGCGTCGGTCTCGCGGATATTGGCGAGGAACTGGTTGCCGAGGCCCTCGCCCTTGGAGGCTCCGGCGACCAGCCCGGCGATGTCGACGAACTCCATGGTGGTGGCAATGACCTTCTCGGGCTTGACGATGGCGGCGATCGCATCGAGGCGTTCGTCAGGCACGGCCACCACGCCGGCGTTCGGCTCGATGGTACAGAAGGGGAAGTTCTCGGCGCCGATACCGGCTTTGGTGAGGGCGTTGAACAGGGTCGACTTGCCCACATTGGGCAGGCCGACGATGCCGCATTTGAAACCCATGATGGAGTCCTGAGGTTATTGGCTGTGCAGTGTCTTCATGGCGCCGTTCCAGTCGCCGGTCAGGGCGGCGGGAAGGGCGTCCAGTGCGTTGTCGATGCTCCGCTCGATCGCAATGCGTTCATCGGGTGGAGCCTTGTGCAGTACATAGTTGACGACTTCGGAGGCGTGACCCGGGTGGCCGACGCCGATGCGCAGGCGGGCGAAGCCGTTGCTGCCGAGTTTTTCGATGATGTCGCGCAGGCCGTTGTGCCCGCCGTGACCGCCGCCGTGCTTGAAGCGGGCGCGGCCGGGAGGCAGGTCGAGTTCGTCATGAACCACCAGGATGGCGTCGATGGGGATATTGTAGAAACGCGCCAGGGCGCCCACAGCCTGGCCGCTGCGGTTCATGTAGGTCGAGGGGATCAGCAATCGCACGTCACGCCCCGCCAGCGTGGCGCGGCCAGCGTCACCGAAAAAGCGGGCTTCGCTTTTCAGGACGATGTGCTCGCGTTGTGCGAGCCGGCTGACCAGATCGGCGCCGGCGTTGTGGCGGGTGTGATCGTACTTGGGGCCGGGATTACCCAGCCCCACGATGAGCTGCACCGGTGTCTGCATGTTGGACATGACAGCGCCCGGACAGCCGGATTACTCCGCTGAACCGCTTTCTTCGCCCGCTTCTTCGGAGTCGCTGCCACCGCGCGGCTTGTGTACGGCAACCACCGGCAGGTCGTGATCGGCACCCTGCTGCAGGGCCACACTTTCAACGCCCTTGGGCAGTTTCAGGTCGGAAATGTGGACGATCTGCTCGACGCTCACTCCCGCCATGTCCACTTCGAT
>JBJHAZ010000137.1:0-6196 GCA_050485225.1 Gammaproteobacteria bacterium | reverse complement strand
CATGTTGGCGCCGCGCTCGTACTGGGCCTGCGCCAGCGCCAGTCCCGGTGCGCCGTCGCACAGGGTCAGGTAGGTGAGCGCGGCGTTCTTGAGGCTGCGGCGGGCAATCTGCGCGGCGCTCGGTTCGTAGGACGCGCGGTCGTCGAGGCGCTGGTACAGCGCGGTGAATTCGTCCCGCAGGGCATTGGCCACGGCGGTGCGCAGGGTCTGACGGGCGTGGTGGATGGCTTCGACGTCGATGACGTCGGCCTCCTCGGCGAGGAAGGCTTCGCTCGGCAGGGTGAGCATCTGCGCCACCAGCGCCGGATCGAGGGTGTCGTCGCGGGCCACCTGGCGCAGGGCGTCGATCAGCAGGGCGTCGGGGGCGCCCGCTTCGTCGGTGCGGTAGGCCCGCATCAGGTCGTCGAGTACAGCCAGTGCCAATTTCTGACCGGCATCCCAGCGGTTGAAGCTGTCGCTGTCGCGGGTCATCAGGAACTGAAGCTGTTCGCGCTGATAGGGATAGTGCAGCTTGACGGGCGCGGAGAAACCGCGCAGCAGCGAGGGCACCGGCGCTTCGTCCACCCCGGTGAATACCAGCGTCTGTTCGGGCTCGGTGAGTTCGACGGTGTATTGGCTGGCACCGCGCGCGGACTCCGGAAGCGCATCGCTGTGCAGCGGCAGGTCGCCGTCGCGCCCGACCAGCCCGAGAGTAAGCGGGATATGGAAGGGCTGCTTGTGCTCGCACTCGCGGGTGGGGCGGCAGCTCTGGGCCACCGTGAGGGTGAAGGTGCGCGCGGCGGCGTCATGGCTGCCGGTGACGTCGAGGCGCGGCGTGCCGGCCTGGCGGTACCAGTTCATGAACTGGCCGAAATCGCGCCCGCTCACCTCGGCCATGCAGGCGACGAAATCCTCGATGGTGACGGCCTGGCCGTCGAAGCGCTGGAAGTACAGGTCGGAACCGCGCCGAAACAGTTCCGCACCCAGCAGGTTGCGGATCATGCGCACCACCTCGGCACCCTTCTCGTAGATGGTCAGGGTGTAGAAGTTGGAGATTTCCATGTAGGCGTCGGGCTGCACCGGGTGGGCCATGGGCCCGCCATCCTCGGCAAACTGCAGGGTGCGCAGGAAGGTGACGTCCTCGATGCGCTTGAGGGCGCGCGACCCCAGGTCGGCGCTGAACTCGCTGTCGCGGAAGACGGTGAAACCCTCCTTGAGGCTGAGCTGGAACCAGTCGCGGCAGGTGACGCGGTTGCCGGACCAGTTGTGGAAGTATTCGTGGGCCACCACGGCGGCGACGCGGTCGAAGCCGGCGTCGGTGGTGGTCGCGGGGTTGGCGAGCACGCAGCTGGTGTTGAAGATGTTGAGGCCCTTGTTCTCCATCGCGCCCATGTTGAAGTCGTCCACCGCGACGATCATGTAGCGGTCGAGGTCGTATTCCAGCCCGTAGACGTCCTCGTCCCAGCGCATGGCGTCCTTGAGAGCCTTCATGGCGTGGTCGCACTTGTCGAGGTCCTTTTCCTCCACGTAGATGTAGAGGTCCACCGCGCGGCCGGAGGCGGTGACAAAGCGGTCCTCGACGGCGCGCAGGTCGCCGGCCACCAGGGCAAACAGGTAGGCCGGCTTGGGGAAGGGGTCCTCCCAGCTGGCCCAGTGGCGGCCGTCCTCGCCCTCCCCTTCACAGCAACCGCTGTCGAGCAGGTTGCCGTTGGAGAGCAGCACGGGGAACTGCTCCCGGTCGGCGCTCAGGCGGACCTTGAAGCGTGCCAGCACATCGGGGCGATCGAGGTACCAGGTGATCTTGCGGAAGCCCTCGGCCTCGCACTGGGTGCAGAACATGCTGCTGGAGCGGTACAGGCCCTCCAGCGAGGCGTTGTCGATGGGGTCGATCAGGGCCTCGGTGGTGAGGCTGAAGCGGTCGGGCACCTTGTGCACCTGCAGCTCCTCGGCGGTCACCCGGTACTCGCTGTCCGCCAGCGGGCGGCCGTCGAGGGCAATGGCCTGCAGCCGCAGCTGCTCGCCGTGCAGCACCAGAGGGCCATCGCGATCCGTGCTGTCGGGGTTGCGACGCACCTGCAGGGTGGCGCGCACCCGCGTGTCCCGGTCGTGGAGGTCGAAGTCGAGGTCGACGGTGTCGATCAGAAAGCGCGGGGCTTCGTAATCCTTCAGATAGACGGTGCGGGGCTGGGCGTCGCGCATGAAAACTCCAGGTGGGATGGGTAAGTGAATCAACCGGCCGAGAAGGTGACCTGGTAGGCGGTGAATTTGCGCAGGTTGATCACGCCGGTATCGAGGATCAGGTACTGCCCCTTGATGCCCTGCAGTATGCCGCTGACGGTGGGGGTCTTGTCGAGGTTGAAGCTGGCCACCTTGGTCGGGTACTGCTGCACGGGGTAATGGATCTCGGTGACGTCGGCGTCGGTGACGGGCTGGATGGCCTGCAGACCGAATCGATCCTGCAGCGCCCGCAGCTCGGCGGCGCTGCGCTGCAGCAGATCGTCGCGCAGGGCCGGCAGGTCGAGGATGTGGTTGTCGCCCTTGAGCATGGCGCGCCAGTTGGTCTTGTCGGCCACATGCTGGCGCAGCGCGTCTTCCACCAGACCGGATTGCTGGCGGGTCTGCACCCGCAGGATGGGCAGCGCCTGGATGGCACCCTGGTCGATCCAGCGGGTCGGCACCTGGCTGTGGCGGGTGATGCCCACCTTCACGCCGGAGGAGTTGGCGAGGTAGACCACGTGCTCGATCATGCAGTGGGTTTCACCCCACTCGGGTTCGCGGCAGGTGCCGAGGTGGTAATGGCATTTTTCGGGGCTGACGATGCAGCTGTCGCACTGGGCCAGCTTCTTGAAGCAGGGGTAGCAATAGCCCTGGGAAAAGCTCTTGTTGCTCTTGCGGCCGCAGTGATGGCAGTAGATGGCACCGCTGTAGTTCAGTTCGATGGGCTGGCCGATCAGGTCATTGAGGGGAATGGCCTGATCGTCGAGACGCAGACTGTAGCGCACCGGCTCGTCGAGGGTCACGGCCATTTTTTGCAGACAGCCGGCAGCGGACAGTTGGGGCATGGGAGACGATGTTCCTGATGAAAAGGTGAATGAGGGCCCGGGGATCGCCCGGGTTGGTACCGCGCGCAGGGCTGTGGAGGGCTTAGTCGGGTGCCACACCCATTCGCGCAAAGACTGCGCTGCTACAGCAATAGCAGCAGCATCCATTCGCGCGGAGACTGCGCTCCCGCAGCAGTAGCAGGCTCAGTTTTTCCAGGTCAGCGGCTTTTCTTCCTCGGCCTCGGCCACGTCACCGGTGCCGCCGCAATGGGTGTGCTCCCTGGGCGGAATGTGGCCGACGCGCTCGGCTTCGGGCTTGTTGCGCGCGTCGTAGGCAATCACCGCCTGCATGCACAGCTCGCGCTGCTCGCGGGTGAGGCGGTCGCCGTTGGGCCACTTGCCCAGCTCCACGGCGCGGCGGAGGGCGGCGTAGGTGTCGGGGGTGATCGACTGCAGCAGCTGTTGGAAATCCATGGATATCTACCGGTTACTGAAGGGTCAGCCGGGCATTATACCCCCGGGTGCTACCGTGAAAATCCCGGGGTCACCCGCACCCGCCCGTCAGCCGCAAGGCTCTAGCGGCCACGGCTGATGAGCCCGGCGCCGGCCCCCAGGATCATGCCCAAAACCAGGCCGGAGGCGTGGGCGGCGTTGGCGATACGCCCGCCCATGAGCAAGTCCACCACGCCGGTCATGCAGATCAGCAGCCAGGCGAGCAGGAAGCCGATGATGCCGGGGGGCAGCGCCAGCTCCGGCTGGGGGTTCACCTTCTGCCGGATCCACAAATAGCCGAGCAGGCCGTAGAGCACCCCGGACATGCCGCCAAACAGGGAGGGCCCCTCCCACAGATACTGGCCGAGGTTGGAGCCGATGCCGGTGAGCAGCACCACCATGACGAAATGGCCACTGCCGGCGTAGCCTTCGATGCGCCGGCCGAACTCCCAGATCCAAAGGCTGTTGAAGGCGAGATGGAAGATGCCGAAGTGGATGAAGATCGGCGTCAACAGACGCCAGTACTGGCCTGCGGCGAGCGCCTGCTCGATGGTGCCGAAGCTGATCTGGCGCCCGGAGATGGCAAAGTCCTGAAAGGTGAACCAGTGCAGCAGCTCAAAGTGCCACTCCACCAGCGCGGCACCCAGTACGCTCAACAGCAGGCAGACTCCCATGACCGGCGTGCGACGCAATTGCGCGGCAACACCCAGCGAGGTCTGTGCGGGACGACGGCTCTGGCGCCCGCTGTCGAGCAGGCCCGGCTCTTCCAGCACCGCGATGGCGTGGGGCAGGAAGGTCTCGCCGTGTACCCACAGTTGCTGGCTCCCCGGTTGGGCCACCAGCCGATAGGGAATGGCGCGCCGGTCCAGCTCCTGCTCGAGCTGGGTCAGGTCCCAGTTGGGCGGAATGTCCGCCACCTTGATCCAATCCGATTCCGACACCGCGGCACTCCCTGCCGATCAACGATGAAAGAAGTCACTGGGGCGGGAGTTGCCGAGATGGCTGCCCCAGCCGAGCTTGTCGCGACAGGTTTCGTAGAAGTTGTGGTCACAGGGGTGGATGAGGCGCACAGCACGCGGCAGGCGCTCGATCTCGATGGCGTCGCCGGGCTCGGACACCACATGGGTCTGACCGTCGCAGGTGATGTGCGGTTGCAGCTCGCGGCGGTGCCCCACGTAGATGCGGATACGGCTGTCGCCGTCCACCACGATGGGGCGATTGCTCAGGGTATGCGGGTTCATGGGCACCAGCACGGTGGCGTTCAGCTTGGGGTGCACGATGGGGCCGCCACCGGAGAGTGCGTAGGCGGTGGAGCCGGTGGGCGTCGAGACAATCAGGCCATCGGAGCGCTGGCTGTAGACAAACTGGTCGTCCACGTACAGTTCGAATTCCATCATCCGCACCGACATGCCGGGATGGATCACCACGTCATTGAGCGCCAACCCCTCGCCCACCATCTCACCCTTGCGCAGCACGGTCATGTGCAGCAGGTGGCGATCCGAGGTGCGGTACTTGCCGCCCAGCACGTCCATCAGGCGGGTCTCCACCTGGCTGGGCATGATGTCGGTGAGAAATCCCAGGCGGCCCCGGTTGACGCCCAGCAGGGGCACGCCGGTGTCCACCAGGTCGCGGGCGGCGGCGAGCATGCTGCCGTCGCCGCCCACCACGATCACCAGGTCGACGCGGCCGCCAAGTTGGTCACGATCACAGGTGGGTAGCCCGCCGGCGGATACCAGCCGCGCGGTGCCGGATTCGATCACCACCTCGTGACCGTGCTCCGGCAACAGCTGCGCCAGGCGGTTCAGGGTCGCGGTGACCTTGGGCATGTCGAGGCTGGCCACCAGGGCAATGCGCTTGAAATCAGTCATGGCGGAAAGCGTACCGGATTCGGTTGGGAGATGCAGGAGGTCGGATGCCCGGCACCCTGCCTGAGTGATCGTTGCGCGGTCCTGAACGACTGCGGTCAGGTGCTGACAGGCAGTATAGCCGCTCGGGCCAAACCACTGGCAAGAGGAATCATTGGATGGGAACAGCAGAAAGGCCACCCGCCGCAGACGCAGCGGGTGGCCCGGGTATCACACCAGCTCGATGGCGACGGCGGTGGCTTCACCGCCGGCCAGGCAGATGGCAGCCACGCCGCGCTTGAGGTTGCGGCGCTGCAGGGCATGCAGCAGGGTCACCACGATGCGGGCACCGCTGCAGCCGATGGGGTGGCCCAGGGCGCAGGCACCGCCGTTGACGTTCATCTTGTCGCGGGGGATGTCGAACTCGTGCATGCTGAGCATGGGCACGGAGGCAAAGGCCTCGTTGAACTCGAACAGGTCCACGTCCGCCACGCCCCAGCCGGTTTTTTCCAGCAGGATTTTCAGGGCGTTGCTCGGCGCCGCCGAGAACTCGCGGGGCGTGCCGGCCCACACGGACTGGGCGACCACTTTCGCCAGCGGCTTGATGCCGCGCTGCTCGGCGACGGACTGTTCCATCAGCGTCAGCGCCGCGGCGCCGTCGGAAATGGAGCTGGAGTTGGCCGGTGTCAGTCGCCCGTCGCCACGGAAGGTGGGCTTGAGGGACGGAATCTTGTCCGGGCGGGCATTGCGCGGCTGCTCGTCGGTGTCGACCACCACCTCGCCCTTGCGGGTCTTGATGGTCACCGGCACGATCTCGGCCTCGAAATCGCCGTCGCGCTG
>JBJHAZ010000136.1:0-6201 GCA_050485225.1 Gammaproteobacteria bacterium | reverse complement strand
CGTCAAGTACGCCGAGAGCTACGGTGCCAGCGGGCATCGTGCCGACAGCGTGGCGTCACTCGAGAGCCTGCTGCAGAAAACGCTCGACGCGGGTGGTGTTCACGTGATCGACTGTCCCATCGACTACGGCGACAGCAAGACCTTCCTGTTCGACGAGTTGCCCGAGCGCAGCGCCCGACTGGTTCCATGATTTTTCGAAAACCACCAGAGGAGAAACAACATGAAAAAAAAGCTGATACTGGCCACTGCGGCCCTTGCCCTGGCCGCCTGCTCCGATCAGCAGGAGGCGCAGTACACGCCGCCGGCGCCGGACAGCACCGCTGAACAGGCCGCTGCGGCGCCCTCGGACTACGCCCCCGCCGAAGCCGCAACGGCCGAGGTGGTGCCCATCCACATCGATGCCCCCGCCGGCACCTACAAGCTCGACCCCCATCACTCCAGCCTGCATTTCAGCGTCAAGCACCTCGGCGTTTCCAACTACGTGATGCGCTTTACCGATTTCGATGTCACCGTGGAACTCGACCCCGAGGACCCCTCGGCCTCCTCGGTCACCGCCACCATCGACGCCACCTCCATTCGCACCGACTTCGACGGCGATTACGAGGGTACCCACCCCGATTCACAATTCAGCAGTTGGGAAGAGGATCTCACCCGCAGCAGCAACTTCCTCAATGCGGATGAGTATCCCACCATCACCTTTACTTCCACGCGGGTCGAGCCCACCGATCTCGGCACCCTGCTGGTGACCGGGGATCTGGAGTTGCGCGGCCAGACCCGGCCGGTAACTCTCGAAACCACCATCGTCGGTTCCGCGCAGGCGCACCCCTTCAGTGGTGTCGGCCTGATCGGGTTTTCCGCCGAGGGCTCCTTCAGCCGCTCCGATTTCGGCATGAGCCATCTGGTCAACCCGCCCATCGTCGGTGATACCGTCACCGTCCGGTTCGAGGGCGAGCTGCTGGAAGAGCGGGACGAGGACGCGGAGGACGACCAGGAAGACCCGTTCCTCTGATGTTCTGATCCCGGATGCCCGGCAACCCCCGCTACAACAGCGTGGCGATCACCCTGCACTGGGTGATCGCCCTGACGCTGTTGGTCAACCTGGCGCTCGGTGTCTGGATGAGCTGGGCGATCGACTCGCCCGCCTTTCAGGCCCGTGCCGTCAATACCTTTCAGTGGCACAAGTCCCTTGGCCTGGCGGCTCTGGTGCTCAGCCTGTTGCGTCTGTCGTGGCGATTGTTGACGCCGCCTCCGCCCATGCCGCCGGGCATGGCCGCCTGGGAACGCCTGCTGGCAGGCCTCACCCACTGGATCTTCTACGGTCTGATGATCGGCCTGCCCCTCAGCGGCTGGCTGTACGTCTCGGCCCAGTGGCGCGGTGATGCGCCCTTCAATATTCCCACCCTGTGGTTCGGCCTGTTCGAGGTGCCGCACCTGTTCGGCCTGAGCGATACCAGTCGGGCCCTGCGGCAGCAGGTGGCCACCGTGGCGTTCAATGTCCATGGTGCCATGGCCCTGGGGCTGGTAATCCTGCTGGTACTGCATGTGGGCGCCGCCCTCAAGCATCATCTGCTGGTGCGCGATGGCGTACTGGTGCGCATGCTCCCCTGGCTGCGCACTCGGGTTCAGCCCGCTGACCCGCCGCTCCCCATCCGCCCCGGTCCGGCCAATATGCTGTCGGCTACGCTGGTGTTGCTGATCGCCGTGGCGCTGGTGGGTTACGGCGCCACCACCCGACTTGCGACGCCCGAGCGCGCCGCGCCCGGCAGTCCCGAGGTTGTGTTGCAAGGCCTGGTGGAGGCCAGCGCAACCACCGCGCCCCCATGGCGGGTGGCGGAGGGCAGCCGCATCCGTTTTGCCGGCGTGCACGCAGGCCGCAATTTTGTGGGCCATTTCGAAGAGTGGCAGGCGGCGCTGCATTTTGATCCGGAAGCCTTGTCGGAATCCTTCATCGCCGCGGTGGTGACCACCGCGTCCGCCACCGACGGCGTACCCCTGCACGATCGTTCCCTGCCCCAGGCAGAGTGGTTCGACGTGGCCAACCACCCCTTTGCCACCTGGCACAGCACCGCCATCGAGCCGCTCGGGGATGACCGCTACCGCGTTGCGGGCACCCTCAACGTCAAGGGACACGAGGTGCCGCTGGCACCGCTGGAGTTGGCCCTCGACAACGGGCAGTTGGACATCAGCGGCACTGTCGAGCTGGACCGCGCCGACGTGGACATGGGCATGGAGTCCGACCCCGAGGGTCAGTACGTGGGGCGCACCATCCGCATTCGGGTCGAAGTGACCGCAACCCGGCCGTGATGCAGGACGTCCCGAGTCAGCGGGCAGCGACAGCATCCGTAGGCGCTCACTCTGTGAGCGATATATTCTGGCATCGCCACCACACACCGTCATTGCGATTCACCAACGTACCCACCATCACGCCAAAAGAGGTAACCACCCATGACCGACCATAACGACAGTGAACTCAGGGCCAGCCGTCGCCGTTTTATCACCGCCGCCGGAGCCGGTCTTGCCGGGCTGGCCTTCGGCGCCAGTGCCCAAGCCGCCGACAACGGCGGCGATGCGCCCGCGTGCCGCCGCTACGAGGGCAGAGTGGTGCTGATCACCGGTGCCACCTCGGGTATCGGCGAAGCCACCGCCCACGCCTATGCCCGCGAGGGAGCCAAGGTGTTTTTCTGCGGGCGACGCGAAGAGCGGGGCGCGGAAGTACAGCAGGCCATCCGGGACGAGGGCGGCGACGCCACCTTCATGCAGGCCGATGTCACCGACGAGCAGCAGGTCAAGGCGCTGGTGGAGCGTTGCGTCGAGGTCTATGGCGGGCTGGATATCGCCTTCAACAACGCCGGCATCACCGGCCAGATGGGACCTCTGGACGAGTTGTCCATTGACGATTTTGGCGGCTACGGCGACATCATGCGCACCAACGTGGACGGCGTCTGGTACTCGATGAAGTACGAACTGCCCGTGATGCGCGCGGCGGGCAGCGGCATCATCGTCAACACCGGCTCGGCCCTGTCCCACCGCGGCTCACCGGCCATGGCTGCCTACGCCGCCTCCAAGCATGCCGTGATCGGCATCACTCGCTCGGCCGCAGCGGCGGAAGCCGGTAACGGTATTCGCGTGATCAGTGTTTCCCCGGCCGGCACGCGCACCGACATCATGCGGCCATTCATGTCGGAGGAGGCCGCCGCCCGGCGTGGCGGGGGCGGTTCCGATACCCCCATGGGCCGCATCGCCGAGCCGGAGGAGGTGGCCGCTGTGGTGCTGGCCGCCACCGATCCCGCCTGCGTGTTCCTCAACGGCGACGACATCAAGGCTGACGGCGCTGCTCTGGCTTGAGGTGCAAAAGTCCTGAGGGCAAAAACAGGGCACAAAGAAAAGGCCGGTCATTGCTGACCGGCCTTTCCGAACCCTTGCAATTGGGCGCCGCAGGGCGCCGACTGCTCAGAGGGCGACGATATTCTCGGCTTGCGGGCCTTTCTGGCCTTGCGTCACCTTGAATTCAACCTGTTGGCCTTCGGCCAGAGTCTTGAATCCAGAGCCGCTGATGGCGCTGAAGTGGGCGAACACGTCCGGGCCGCCCTGCTGCTCGATAAAACCAAAACCTTTTGCTTCGTTGAACCACTTGACGGTTCCAGTAACGGTAGCTGACATAACAGTATCCTGAGATCAGTAAGAATGTTGGCCGCTTATGGGCCGGAAACGCTGGAGAGGAGGCTATAACTTAGAAACTTCAGGACGAGGTATGCCGAGCAATACTACGAAGTGGAGATCTGAACTAAAGTCTTTCTTTCAAGCTGAAACCCACCATACAGCATCGCGGCCGGATAGCAAGGGTTATTTTGGGTGTGGTTTTCTGGCTGGATTGCTGGGCTGTTTGTTGGCGTGAGCATCCGGCGCTCGGTGTCCGCGTGTCTTTCCTGTATGTGCCCCTGTCTCCCTCTTTCTCTCCCTGGGGCCGGCCCCCCATTTGACAGGGCCCGGCCAGACCGCTGAAATGGCCTTCACGGGTCATTGAATGTGTGCGAGGTATGACGTGGGACGGCAACAGGGCATCGGGACTTTCTGTTTACATCGCCGTTTACAGCTCCCCTTGGATTTCCGTTTCCGAGCGGTGGCCAGTGTTGTGCTGGCAGCGGTAGCGCTGGCACTGAACACCGCGCCGGCACTGGCGGTCGACTATCCTGCCGACAACGGGGCCGTGCAAGTCGCCGTGCAAGTCGCCGACCATGGCGCTGAACAGGCCGCCGCGAACCCGCCCAATGCCACCGAGCACCATCGCGCCGATCTCGAGGGTGCCCCCGGCATGGAGGTGATCGTTTCCACCGCCGAGTATCGGCGCGGCGACAGCATTCACCTGCACCGCCACCACGGCGTCGAGGCCCTCTACGTCATCCAGGGCGCTACCGTGCAGTCTCCCGGCAAGGCGCCTCATGAGATTCCCACGGGCGCCTCGCTGCTCAATTTGCGCGATGTGTACCACGCCGGCTTTACGGTGGTTGGCGATACGCCCCTCAAGCTGTTCACGGTGCATGTGGTGGATAAGGGCAAGCCACTGTACGAATACGCGCAGGAGGACTGAACCGTCTCGTACCGCTTCCCGCCTGCCAGCCGCGTGCATCCTGCCCGTTCCGGTTCTGCTCGGTGGCTTGTCGAGGAGAGTGGCCGAGGGCTTGCCCCGCGCAACGGGCCACAGTAAGTTAGCGAGAACCCGTCGCGCCGATTGTCAGGCCGATCAACAACAATAACGCCGCCGGCTATCGTCCCGCACCTGTCTGTATTCCGAGGCATGTCACCGAACCGCCGGCCACAGCACCGAGGGTGTACCCATGTCGTGTCACAAGCTGCTGGCGCTGGCCGCCGTATTTGCGGGCGCCGTCGTCGCCCAGCCGGTCGACGAAGCCGACTGGCCCAATTTCAGCCGCGATGGCAGCGAGCAGCATTACAGCCCGCTCGATCAGGTCAACCTCGACACCGTCGATCGCCTGAGCCTCGCCTGGTCCTACGATCTGGAGCGTGGTTTTTCCGTCTCGGCACCGGTCAAGGGCGGCGACAAGCTGTTCACCACCACCAGCCACAGCCTGATCCGCGCCTTCGACGCCGCCTCGGGTGCGCTGCTGTGGCAGTACGATGCCGGTGTGCGCGAGATCGCCCAGTCGCCGCTTCATATGAGCTGGGGCAACAAGGGTATCGCCTGGTGGAACAACCGGGTCTTCCTCGCCACCACCGACGGGCGGGTCATCGCGCTGGATGACACCACCGGCGAGCCGCTGTGGGAAACCCGTCAGTTCGATCTGCGCGAACACCGCAACAGCAATGGCGCGCCGCGGGTGTTCGACGGCAAGGTGATCATCGGTCACGGCGGTGCCGACATCAGCCCCATTCGCGGCTATGTCACCGCCTACGACGCCATGACCGGTGAACAGGTATGGCGCTTCTACACCGTGCCGGGCAATCCGGCCGAACCCGCCAACACCGAGGCCGAGCGCGTCATGCGCCCGACCTGGAAGGGCGACTGGTATGGCCGGGGTGGCGGCGGCACGGCCTGGAACGCCTTCAGTTACGACGCCGAGCTGAACCTGATCTACCTCGGGGTGGGCAACGGTTTTCCCTACAACCAGAATCTGCGCAGCCCCGGCGGGGGTGACAACCTGTTCCTCGCCTCCATCGTCGCGGTGGCTGCCGACACCGGCGAGTACGTCTGGCATTACCAGGTGTGCCCCGCCGAGCAGTGGGATTGCACCGCCACCCACGACATGACCGTCGCCACCCTCGAGTTCGACGGCGAGCCCCGCAAGGTCATCCTGCACGCCCCCAAGAACGGCTTCTTCTACGTGCTGGATGCGGCGACCGGCGAGTTCATTTCGGCGGAAAAATTTGCCCGGGCCACCTGGGCGGAAAAGATCGATCCCGAGACCGGTCGGCCGGTGGAAAACCCCGGCATCCGCTATCAGGACAACGACGAGCTGTTCGAGTTGTGGCCCGGTCCCCAGGGCGCCCACAGCTGGCTGCCACAGGCATTCAGCCCGCGCACCGGGCTGGTCTATATCCCCGTCATTGAAATGGGTGCGCTCATCGGTCCGCCGCCGCCCGACGCCGCCGGCTTCACCGCCGGCATGGGACTGACCCTGATTCCCGACGCCGCCCTGCCCGGCAGCCGCACCAGCTTCCTGCGCGCCTGGGATCCAATCGAGC
>JBJHAZ010000135.1:0-6208 GCA_050485225.1 Gammaproteobacteria bacterium | reverse complement strand
TTGACTGATCTTGCCGCTGCCGGCAAATTCGGTCTGGAATTCAGGGGGATGCATCTATATAATCACACCCCGTTTCAAGCCGGGGTCTGGCTGGCCGTACAGAGCCCGCGCTCCTTCATTACGCTTTCAAGTTCGTGGTGCCGAAGCCAACTGAATCAGGCGGTTACGGTGCCTGTTTGAAGTTTCGTTCATTCAGTTACAGGCTGGTATCTATGATCAAAATCCGTCGCGGCATGGACCTGCCGATTGCGGGGAGCCCTGAGCAGGTTGTTCATGACGGCCCGGCGATCAAAACCGTAGCCCTGGTTGGCTTTGACTACGTGGGCATGAAACCCACCATGCTGGTCAAGGAAGGGGATCGGGTCAAGCTGGGTCAGCCCCTGTTTTCGGACAAGAAGAATCCCTCCGTTCATTACACGGCGCCCGCCAGTGGTGTGGTGCTTGCCATCAACCGTGGCGAGCGACGTGTGTTCCAGTCCATCGAGATCGAGGTGGACGGAGACGACCAGGTCGAGTTCAAGGCCTGGCAAGCCGGGGAGCTGGCCGGCCTGAAGCGCGAGGAGGTGGTGGAGCAGCTGCTGGAGTCCGGTCTCTGGACCGCGCTGCGCACCCGCCCGTACAGCAAGGTGCCGGACCCGGCAACCAGCCCCAAGTCCATTTTTGTGACGGCCATTGATACCAACCCCCTGGCCGCCGACCCCGCGCTGATCATCGCCGAGCGCAAGGACGATTTCGCCCACGGTCTCCAGGTCCTGGCCCATCTCACCGATGGCCCGGTTCACCTCTGCACCGCCGGTGGAGCCAATATCGGTGACGGTGGCGTCCAGTCCGTGAAGCGCCACGAGTTCGGTGGCGTGCATCCCGCCGGCCTGGTGGGCACCCATATCCATTTCATCGACCCGGTCAGTGAAAGCAAGGCCGTGTGGCATATCGGCTACCAGGATGTGATCGCCCTGGGCACCCTGTTTACCACCGGCAAGCTGGACATGAACCGCGTGGTCGCTCTGGGCGGCCCGCAGGTCGAGCGCCCGCGGCTGGTGCGCACCCGTATCGGTGCCAGCTTCGAGGAGCTGACTGCCGGTGAACTGAAGGACGGCGACAACCGTATCGTGAGCGGCTCGGTGCTTTCCGGCCGCAATGGCCGTGGCCCCTTGGCTTTCCTGGGTCGCTATCACGTCCAGATCAGTGTGTTGCTGGAAGGCCGGCAGCGCGAGCTGTTCCGCTACCTGTCCCCCGGCCGCAAGCGCCACTCCATCACGCCGATCTACCTGTCGTCGCTGTTTGGTGCCGGCAAGCAGGTGATGACCACCAACACCAACGGCAGTGAGCGGGCCATGGTGCCCATCGGCAACTACGAGCGCGTCATGCCTCTCGACATCCTGCCGACCCAGCTGTTGCGCGCACTGGTGGTAGGGGATACGGAAGTGGCCCAGAAACTCGGTTGTCTCGAGCTGGATGAGGAAGATCTGGCGCTGTGTACTTATGCCTGTATCGGCAAATACGAGTACGGCCCGATTCTGCGCGACAACCTGACACGCATTGAGAAGGAGGGCTGATCGCATGGGCCTGCGTAGTTACCTCGACAAGATCGAGCCGCACTTTCACAAGGGTGGTAAATACGAGAAGTGGTTCGCCCTGTACGAAGCGGTGGACACCATCTTCTACTCCCCCGGCAGCGTCACCAAGACCGGCCCTCACGTGCGCGACGGCATTGACCTCAAGCGGGTGATGATCACCGTCTGGTTGTGTGCCTTCCCGGCCATGTTCTACGGCATGTACAACCTCGGCTTCCAGGCCAATACCGTACTGGCTGCCAACCCCGACCTGGCGATGGAAGGCTGGCGTGCGGCCTATATCGCCATGTTTGCCGGCAATGATCCCGGCAGCATCTGGGATAACTTCTGGTACGGCGCGATGTACTTCCTGCCGATCTATGCAGTGACCTTCATCGTCGGCGGTTTCTGGGAAGTCCTGTTTGCTGCGGTGCGTGGCCACGAGGTCAACGAGGGCTTCTTTGTCACCTCGATCCTGTTCGCGCTGGTGTGTCCGCCGGACCTGCCGCTGTGGATGGTGGCTCTCGGCATCAGCTTCGGCGTGGTGGTCGGCAAGGAAATCTTCGGCGGCACCGGCAAGAACTTCCTCAACCCGGCACTCACCGGCCGTGCGTTCCTGTTCTTTGCCTACCCGGCGGAGATGTCCGGTGACGCAGTCTGGACGGCGGTGGACGGCTACACCGGTGCTACTGCACTGTCCGTCATGGCCAACGAGGGTATGGTGGCTCTGCAGAACAGCATGACCTGGCTGGATGCCTTCTTCGGGCGCATGCAGGGCTCGATCGGTGAAGTGTCCACCCTGGCGATCCTGATCGGTGGTGCGGTTCTGATGGTGATGAGAATCGCCGCCTGGCGCATCGTGGCCGGTGTGATGCTGGGCATGATTGCCCTGACCCTGCTGTTCAATGTGATCGGCTCCGACACCAATCCGATGTTCGCCGTGCCCTGGTACTGGCACCTGGTGGTCGGCGGGTTTGCGTTCGGCATGATTTTCATGGCGACCGACCCGGTCTCCGCCTCCATGACCGATGCCGGCAAGTGGTTCTTCGGCATTCTGATCGGTGTGATGGTCGTGCTGATCCGAGTGGTGAACCCCGCGTTCCCGGAAGGCATGATGCTGGCGATCCTGTTCGCCAACCTGTTCGCACCGCTGATCGACCACTTTGTGGTGCAAGCCAATATCAAGAGGAGGCTCGCGCGTGGCTAACAACGACACCATCAAGAAGACCGTTACGGTCGCGCTGGCGCTGTGCATAGTCTGCTCCATCGCTGTCTCCAGCGCTGCGGTACTGCTGCGCCCCATGCAGCAGGCCAACATGCTGGAAGACCGTAAGCGCAACATCCTGTCCGCCGCCGGCATGCTGCAGCCGGGCGTGAGCATCGCCGAGCAGTTCCAGGCCATCACGCCCCGCGTGGTGGACATGAACACCGGCCGCTTCACCGACGAGGTGGACGCGCTTAACTTCGATGATCGCCGCGCGGCCCGCGAGCCGGAATACGCGGTGGTGCTCAGCTCCGACGAGGACATCGCCAGTATCCGTCGCCATTCGCGGTTCATGGTCGTGTATGTGGTGGAGGATGATCAGGGAGAGGTGGACAAGTTGATCCTGCCGGTGTCCGGCTACGGTCTCTGGTCCACCATGTACGGCTTTGTCGCGCTGCAGTCCGACTTCAACACCATTGCGGGTCTGGGCTTCTCCGAACACGGTGAAACCCCGGGTCTCGGCGGCGAGATCGACAATCCCAACTGGCAAGCCGGTTGGGAGGGCAAGAAGCTCTACGATCCCGACGACAAGACCTATCGCTTCACGGTGGTGAAAGGGCAGGTGGACGACGATCACCCGGAAGCTGAGCACCGTGTTGACGGCCTGTCGGGTGCGACCCTCACCGCCCGAGGTGTTCACAACATGATGCGATTCTGGATGGGCGAGAACGGCTTTGGCCCGTTCCTCGATAACCTTCGCGCTGGGGAGGCCTGATCATGGCAAAGGCAACCAAGACACTTACGGATCCCGTTTTCAACAACAACCCCATTGCCTTGCAGATCCTTGGTATCTGTTCGGCACTGGCGGTAACCTCCAGCCTGCAGGTTTCCTTCGTCATGTGCCTGGCACTGACGGCGGTGGCAGCCTTTGCCAACCTGTTCGTGTCGCTGATCCGCAACCACATTCCCAACAACATCCGGATCATTGTCCAGATGACCATCATCGCCTCGCTGGTGATCATCGTGGATCAGGTCCTAAAGGCGGTCGTCTACGATATCAGCCGTCAGTTGTCGGTGTTCGTGGGGCTGATCATCACCAACTGTATCGTGATGGGTCGCTGTGAAGCGTTCGCCATGAAGAACCCGCCGCTGCCGAGCTTTCTCGATGGCATCGGCAACGGTCTCGGCTACAGCGCCGTCCTGCTCGCCGTTGCGTTCGTGCGCGAACTGTTCGGCAGCGGGTCCCTGTTCGGTATCGAAGTGCTGGGTGACTGGTATGTGCCCAACGGCATGCTGCTGCTGCCGCCGAGTGCGTTCTTCCTCATCGGCTTCCTGATCTGGGGCCTGCGTACCTGGAAGAAGAATCAGGTGGAAGCGCCGGACTTCACCATCGCTCCCAACTCCACCAAGACCAGTGAGGTAGTGTGATGGAACACTTTCTGAGTCTTTTCATTCGCTCGATCTTTGTCGAGAACATGGCCCTGGCGTTCTTCCTGGGCATGTGTACCTTCATCGCCATTTCCAAGAAGATCAGCGCCGCTTTCGGTCTGGGCGTGGCGGTGGTGGTGGTGCTCACCATTACCGTTCCGGTGAACAACCTGATCGTCAACTACCTGCTGGCCGAGGGCGCCCTGTCCTGGACCGGGATCGAGGCGCTCAGCCAGGTGGACCTGACCTTCCTGGGTCTGTTGAGCTATATCGGCGTCATCGCCGCCCTGGTTCAGATCCTCGAGATGTTCCTGGACAAGTTTGTGCCGGCTCTCTACGCCGCGCTGGGTGTGTTCCTGCCGCTGATTACCGTGAACTGTGCCATCCTTGGTGCCTCGCTGTTCATGGTGGAGCGGGACTACAACCTCGCCGAGAGTGCGGTCTTCGGTCTTGGCTCGGGTGTCGGCTGGGCGCTCGCCATTACCGCTCTGGCGGGCATTCGCGAGAAGCTCAAGTACAGCGACATCCCCGAAGGTCTGCGGGGCCTGGGTATCGTGTTCATCACCACGGGGCTGATGTCCCTCGGGTTCATGTCCTTCGGCGGCATCGACCTGTAATTCAAGGAGCAACGAGTCCCCATGAATCTGGAAATCATTCTTGGTGTAGTCATGTTCACCGCCGTGGTCCTGGTACTGGTGGCGGTGATCCTGGCCGCGAGGTCCAAACTGGTGGCCTCCGGCGATGTGAACATTCTGATCAACGGCGAGAAGACCATCACGGTCCCCGCCGGCGGCAAGCTGCTGCAGACGCTGTCGTCCAATGGCATTTTCCTGCCATCGGCCTGTGGCGGCGGCGGCAGCTGTGCCCAGTGCAAGTGCGTCATCAAGGACGGCGGCGGTGCCATGCTGCCCACCGAGGAGGCCCATTTCAACCGCCGCGAGGCGCGCGAGGGCTGGCGTCTTTCCTGTCAGGCTCCGGTCAAGCAGGATATGGTGGTCGAGGTTCCCGAAGAGGTCTTCGGTGTCAAGCAGTGGGAATGCACCACCGTCTCCAACCCGAACGTGGCCACCTTCATCAAGGAGCTGACGCTCAAACTGCCTGAAGGCGAGAACGTGGATTTCCGCGCCGGTGGCTATGTGCAGCTCGAGGCGCCGCCGCATCATGTCAAGTTCAAGGACTTCGACATCGAGGAAGAGTATCGCGGTGACTGGGAGAAGTTCGGCTTCTTCAATCTGGAGTCGAAGGTGGACGAGCCGGTCATCCGGGCCTACTCCATGGCGAACTACCCCGAAGAGCGCGGTCTGGTGAAGTTCAATATCCGTATCGCTACGCCGCCGCCCGGTTCCCAGGGCATTCCGCCCGGCCAGATGTCCTCCTACGTGTTCAACATGAAGCCGGGTGACACCATCACCGTGTACGGTCCCTTCGGCGAGTTCTTCGCCCGGGATACCGACGCCGAGATGGTCTTCATCGGCGGTGGTGCCGGCATGGCACCGATGCGCTCGCACATCTTCGATCAGCTCAAGCGACTCAAGAGCGATCGCAAGATCAGCTTCTGGTACGGTGCCCGCAGTCTGCGCGAGATGTTCTATACCGAAGAATACGACGCGCTGGCGGCCGAGTTCCCCAACTTCGAGTGGCATGTGGCGCTCTCCGACCCGCTGCCCGAGGACAACTGGAGCGGCTATACCGGCTTCATCCACAATGTGCTGTACGACAATTACCTCAAGGATCATCCGGCTCCGGAAGACTGCGAGTACTACATGTGCGGACCGCCCATGATGAACGCCGCGGTGATCAAGATGCTGCTCGATCTCGGTGTCGAGAAGGAGAACATCATGCTGGATGACTTTGGAGGCTGATTTGGCCAAGCCCTATCGCTTCCATGGTACGACGAGGCCGCTTGCGGCCTCGTTTTTATTGGTGTTGCTGGTTTTTCTGGTCGGGTGTGATTCGGTCGAGGACAAGCATCGGTTTGCCGGTTCCACCATGGGGACCTTTTACAGCGTTACTCTGGTCGGAG
>JBJHAZ010000134.1:0-6219 GCA_050485225.1 Gammaproteobacteria bacterium | reverse complement strand
GCGCTGACGCCCAAAGCCGAGATCGAGGGTGAGATGGGCGATCATCACGTGGGCCTGCAGGCCCGACTCATGTCACAGGCGCTGCGCAAGATCACCGGCAACATCAAGAACGCCAACTGCCTGGTCATCTTCATCAACCAGATCCGCATGAAGATCGGTGTCATGTTCGGCAACCCGGAGACCACCACCGGGGGCAACGCTCTCAAGTTCTATTCCTCCGTGCGCCTGGACATTCGTCGCATCGGCTCGGTGAAGGACGGTGACGAGGTCACCGGCAACGAGACCCGGGTCAAGGTGGTCAAGAACAAGGTATCGCCACCCTTCAAGCAGGCCGAGTTCCAGATCATGTACGGCGGCGGCATCAACCGTTACGCCGAAATCATCGATCTCGGCGTCAAGCTGGGGCTGGTGGAGAAATCCGGCGCCTGGTACGCCTACGGCGGCGACAAGATCGGGCAGGGCAAGAGCAATGCCTGTCAGTTCCTCAAGGACAATCCGACCGTGGCCCACACCATCGAGTCGGCGGTGCGGGAACACTACGGCCTGAAGGCACTGGCGGCCACGCCGGCTGCCGCCGAGGTGGCCGAGGTCGCCGGGGAGGACTGACCCCGAGGGGCACTGGCCCCGGAAAATCACGCGGTGGTCGATCGATTACTGCCCTGTCTGGCCCGCCACTTCGTGCGGGCCATTTTGTTTCCACCGGCTGTTTTTGCCCCGGGCGGGTCGACTTTCCGGAAAGGACGTTGCCCGTCCTGAAACGGTGTTGCCCGGGCGAGCGAGCAGGTCGCAACGCATTGCTGAGTGCTGTCGGTTCCGTCAGGCGCTTTCGGTGGCAGGGGCGGCCTGAGGCTGGCGCTGTTCGCTCTCTTTCGCAAAGGCGATGACGTGCTCCGCGTCGAGGCGGATACCGATCAGGTCGCCGACGGCGTGGTTGTGATGGGAGGGCACCAGTGACAGCAGTCGGGTGCCGTCGGCGAGGGACAGGGTGTAGAGAATACTCGCGCCGCGAAAGCTTTTCGCGACCACGCGCGCGTTGAGCGGGCTGTCACTGTCGTGAACCACATCATCGGGCCGCAGCAGCACGTCCACCTCTGCTTCCAATGGCAGTGGCGTGCGCGGCGGCAGGCAGCCGAGGGGAATGTGAATGCAGTCCACCTCGGCGACCCGGCCGGGGATCAGCACTCCCTGACCGATAAACCGTGCCACATAGCGGCTTGCGGGGCGGTGATAGAGGTTGTAGGGCGTGTCCCACTGTTCGATGCGGCCCTCGCGCATCAGGCCGACGCGGTCCGCCATGGCGAAGGCTTCGCTCTGGTCGTGGGTCACGATGAGAGCGGTGGTGCCGGCTTCCTTGAGGATGGCGCGCACCTCGAGCGACAGCCGTTCGCGCAGCTCCACGTCGAGGTTCGAAAAGGGTTCGTCCATCAGCAGCACGGCCGGGTCCGGGGCGAGCGCGCGGGCAACGGCGACGCGCTGCTGCTGGCCGCCGGAGAGCTGGTGGGGGTGCTGCCCGGCCACATGGCCGAGTCCGACCAGATCGAGCATCTCGTTGACGCGCTGCCGCCGTGCCTGTTCCTTGAGGTGCTTCAGGCCGAAGGCAATGTTCTGGGCGGCGGTCAGGTGGGGGAACAGGGCGTAGTCCTGGAAGACCATGCCGACGCGCCGCTGTTGCGGCGGCACGGTCAGCCCGGGGCGGCTCACTTCGCGGTCACCGACGCTGATGGTTCCTCTGCGGACCGGCTCGAAGCCTGCGATGGCGCGCAGCGCGGTGGTCTTGCCGCAGCCCGACGCGCCGAGCAGGCAGCCGATTTCGCCGGCTTCCAGGTGGAAGCTCAGGTGCTCGATAATCAGCTGTTCGCCAAAGCCGACGGCAATGTCGCTGGCTTGCAGTTGCATCAGTGGCGGTCTCCCGAACGCATCAGCAGTATCACGGGTATCAGTCCGGCGATCACGAGCGTCGCCGCCGGCAGGGCAGCGCGCTGCCACTCGCCTTCGGAGGTCATTTCAAATACCCGTATCGCTAGGGTATCCCAACCGAAGGGTCGGGTCATCAGGGTGATGGGCATTTCCTTCATCACGTCGACGAAGACCAGCACCGCAGCGGTTGCGAGACCGCCCCGAAGCAGCGGCAGGTGGACGCGGGTTAGCAGGTCGCGGGTGCCGCTGCCAAGGTTGCGTGCCGCCTCGTCCATGTTGTGGGTAACCCGCTGCAGGGCGGCATCGAGCGGGTGGAAGCCCACGGCGAGAAAGCGCACCAGGTAGGCAAGCAGCATCACCACCAGGGTGCCGCTGAGCAGCGGACTCATTTCCGCAAAACCCAGCGCCTCGCCGGCCCCGATCCAGACGCGGTCGAACCATGCAATGGGCAGATAAAAGCCCACCGCCAGCACAGCCCCGGGCAGTGCATAACCGAGCGTGGACAGGCGTCCGAGCGCGCTGAGCCAACGGTCGCGGCCGTGGCGCAGCGCATAGCCGAGAATCAGTCCGAGTACGGTAACCAGCAGCGCCGCGCTGCCGGCGAGCATAAGCGAGCGTGTCAGAAAACCGAAGTAGCGGCTGTCGAAATCGCCGCGGCTCTGCCAGGCCCAGCCCACCAGCTGCGCCATGGGAATGGCGAAGGCGACGGCCAGCACCAGCAGGCACCACCCCAGCGCCAGCCAGCGGGCTGTGCCGGTCAACCGGAAGCGCTCCTGGCTGTCGGCGCGGGCACCGGTACCGTATCGCTGCCGGCTTCTCGAGCGTTGCTCGAGAACCAGCGCGAGAAACACCAGTATCACCAGCACCGACGCCAGTTGGGACGCGGCGCTGAGGTTGAACAGACTGAACCAGGCCTTGTAGATGGCCGTGGTGAAGGTGTCGTAGTTGAATACCGCGACCGTGCCGAAGTCCGCCAGGGTTTCCATCAGTACCAGTGCCAGGCCGCCGGCGATCCAGGGCCGGGCCATCGGCAGGGCCACGTGGAAGAAACCGCGCCAGCGGCTCATGCCGAGAGTCTGGGCGGCCTCCAGTGCGCGTTTACCCTGGGTCAGAAAGGCGTTGCGGGCCACCAGGTAGACGTAGGGGTAGAGGGTCAGGGTCATCACCAGGATGACGCCGCCCCGAGAGCGGATGGGGATTTCCGGGGACGATCCGAAGGCCTCGCGCAGTCCGGTCTGGATCGGGCCGGTAAAATCCAGCAAACCGATAAAAACGAAGCCGAGCACATAGCCCGGCACCGCCAGTGGCATCAGCAGTGCCCAGCTCAGCCAGCGGCGGCCGGGGAATTCACAGGTGGCGGTCAACCAGGCGAGGGAAATGCCCAGCAGTGCGGTACCGATACCGACTCCGAGCAGCAGCCAGAAGGTGTTGAACAGTAGGCGCGGCAGGACGAACTCGCCAAAGTGACGCCATACATCCAGCTGGGGGTCGGCCAGGGACGAAAACAGTACCAGCAGTGGCAGGAGTACCAGGGCGGCAAGGCCGCCGACCACCAGCCATTGCCAGGGCAGCCGGCGCCGTGCGGGCGCCTCCTGCCCCAGTGCCGGGTCGATGTAGGCGGAGATGCTCACTCAGCGATAACCGGCCCGGTCCATGAGCTTGACGGCCTTCGCCTGGTTGGCACCGGCGAAACTCACGTTGATCGGGTTCTGGCGGAACTCTCCCCAGGCCTCGACAATGGGGTCCACGGGGATGTCAGGGTTCACCGGGTGCTCAAGGTTGAGTGCCGCGAAGGCTTCCTGGGCACTGTCGGAGGCGAGCCATTCCAGCAGTTTTTGCGCCGCTTCCGGACGTCGGGCATGGCGCGTGACGCCGGCGCCGGAGATGTTCACGTGTACGCCGCTGGATTCGGCTTCCTGGTTGGGCCAGAACACCTTGACGGCAAAATCGGGATCCTCGCGCAGGATGCGGCCCAGGTAATAGGTATTGATGATCGCCACGTCGCACTGGCCGGCGGCGACGGCCCGGGCGGTGCTGGTGTCATCGGAGAAGGGGCTGGTGGCCAGATTGGCGACCCAGCCGCGCACGATCTCTTCGGTTCGCTGTTCGCCATGCTCCTCGATCAGCATGGCCACCAGCGACTGGTTGTAGATCTTGCGCGAGGTGCGCAGGCAGAGACGGCCGCGCCATTGGTCGTCGGCGAGTGCCTCGTAGGTGGACAGCTCGGCGGGGTCCACCTTGCCGGGGTTGTAGACGATGGTACGCGCTCGGGTGGACAGGCCGAACCACTGGTTGCCCGGATCGCGCAGATGCGCGGGAATGCGTGCTTCCAGCTCGCTGGACTCTATGGGCTGGAGGATACCCATCTCGGCGGCCTGCCAGAGGGTGCCGGCATCGACGGTGAGCAGCAGGTCCGCGGGGGTGTTGCGGCCTTCGGCCTGAATGCGGGCCATCAGCGGGCCCTCGTTGTCGGTGCGGAAGCGCACCCGTACACCGGTTTCCTGCTCGTAGGCGTCGAACAGCGGCTTGATGAGCTGCTCGTTGCGGGATGAGTAGACGACAACTTCGTCGCTGGCCTGAACCGGCAGGCAGAGACTGACGGCCAGGGCGGCAGCGAAGGTTCGGAATGTGGTGGCCAAGCGCATGGTGTGTCCCCGATGGCTGAAGTGGTTTCCGAATGGCAGGCAGTCCGACAGGGAATGCCGAATGGTATTGTTGCGCACTTAATAATAATTATCAATACGGAGTAATCATCATTATCAGGCGCGCTCATTCTGCACCACCCGAGTAGCCGCCGAATTGACCTGTCGCATGTGCTCGGCGTCTGTTGGGGCAAGGTATGCACGTCATCGCGATAGCGCGTTAACATGGACTTTTCAGCTTGAAGGGGGTGGCCCGCATGGCCTTCTGCGACAGTTGGACTTGTCCAATCGGAGTTGTTCCGTGAACGACGCAAGCCAGACCTTGCCCGAGGCGGATGCCGGCACCCTGCGCCGTCGCGCCATGGACCTGCTGGCGCGGCGTGAGCACAGCCGTCGGGAGTTGCGCAACAAGCTGCTCGCCAAAAGCGATGCCGCCGCGACGGTAGAGTCGGTGCTCGATACCCTCGAAACCGAGGGCCTGCTGAGCGACCAACGCTTTGCCGAAGCCTTTGTGCGCTCCCGCGTCGGTCGTGGACACGGGCCGGTGAGAATCCGTCAGGAATTGCGTCAGCGCGGTGTCGCCGACGGGCTGGCTGCCGAGGCGATGGCGGCGGAGGGCTGCGACTGGTTCGCGCTGGCTGCGGATGTGGTGCGGCGCAAGTTCGGATCGGAACCGGCCGGCGATCGCCGCGAGCTGGCGCGACGACTGCGGTTTCTGCAGTACCGCGGATTCACCGCCGAGCAGTGCCGCGAGGCGGTTGAGTCGTGATCCGGAACGTCTGTCCCTTTGTGGCCTCTAAGAGGTCAGCGCCCAGCACGAGGAGTGACAACGAGTGGAGAAGCCATGGTGCGTAGAATCTGTGCCGGTGTGATGGCCGTCCTGACCGGTCTGGTGTGGACAGTGGTGGCGGCTGAGCAAGCCGATGAGGCAAGCGCCGAATCCCTGCGAGCCTGGGGCATCAGCGGCAACTGCATCGACAGCCGGCGCATGCGCAATGTCCGTTTCCTGGATGACGAGTCCGCCGTGATCCGTATGACCGGTGGGCGGGAGGTCCTGATGACGCTGGAGCGGCGCTGCCCGGGCATCCGGTCGCGGGGCTTTCTGCACGAAACCAGCATCAACAAGCTGTGTACGTCCGATCCGTTGCGTGTGATCGACACCGGCTTCGTCTGCATGATCCGCAGTTTTGAACCCTATCTTGGCGAGGACGAGGCGGACGATCCGGAAGCTCAGGTCGGCGATGACCCGGCCCCTGCCCCGTCGGAGCCCTGAGCACCCGCCGCTGCTTGGAGTCGCGCCGGCAATTGCCGTAGAATCGTCGGCTTACCCGCAATTGCCGATGGCCTGCGCCCATGGACAAGAAACTGTTGAGCATTCTCGTGTGCCCGGTGAGCAAGGCGCCGCTGGAGTATCACCCCGAGGCCCAGGAACTGGTGTGCTACGCCAGCGGCCTAGCGTATCCCATTCGCGATGGCATTCCGGTGATGCTGGAAAGCGAGGCGCGGCAGTTGTCGGTGGACGAGAAGCTGTCCCACGATCGCCCCCGCCCGAGCCCCTGAGGGAGAGCCATGACCGAGCCGACCATCTTCACGCGCATCATCAACCGCGAGATCCCCGCCGATATCGTCTACGAGGACGAACGCTGCATCGCCATCAAGG
>JBJHAZ010000133.1:0-6227 GCA_050485225.1 Gammaproteobacteria bacterium | reverse complement strand
GGAAGACCAGCAACTGGGCCAATGGTACCTCGGGGGCAATGTTTCCTACATGTATCACGATTCCCGTCGTGATCCGATGAGCGGCAAGTTCGAGACCACCAATCTCGGTGCCCGCGCCGGTATTGCTTTGAACCCCAATCAGGCGCTGGAGCTGTCCTACCACTACGGTATCGGCAGCAACACCATGGAAAACATCGGCCTGCACCTGATCCACCGTTTCCCGAACGGTCAGTTCGGTGGCTTTGTCCCCTTCATGTCAGCGGGTATGTCCTACAGCGACTACAAGAGCACGCGCGTGGATGACAAGCACACCGTTCAGGCCGAACTCGGCCTGGGTCTGTCCCGCATGCTGGACGAGCGTACCGAGCTGCGTACCGAAGTGCGTGCTCACCACGCCTTCGACAACTCGGCCACTGATGGCAGCGTCCACCTGGGTCTGAACTATCACTTCGGTGTTCCTGCTGCGCCCGTCGCCGCTGCGGCGCCTGCGCCTGCTGCCGAGCCGGCTCCGGAGCCCGAGACTCGTACCATCACTGTGCGCATCAACGTCGAGTTCGAATTCGACTCGGCCCGTGTTCGCGCCATCTACGGTGATGAGCTGGAAGCCGTGGCCAACGCCATGAAAGCACATGACGACATCGACCTGGTACTGGAAGGCCACACCGACTCCGTCGGTCCGGCGACCTACAACCAGGGCCTGTCCGAGCGTCGTGCCGCGGCGGTCAAGGAGCGTCTGGTTCAGGACTTCGGCATTCCGTCCGATCGCATCCGTGCCGTCGGTTACGGTGAGACCCGTCCGATTGCCAGCAATGACACCGACGAGGGCCGTCAGCGCAACCGTCGCGTAGTGGGCGAGCTGTCCTACAAGGAAGTCGTTCCCCGCTAACACCGGTGGTACCTGCAATACCCCAAAAGGCGCCTGCGGGCGCCTTTTTCATGTGGAATGTGTCCTATGCCCAACACCCTGTACTGGCATGACTACGAGACCTTCGGTGCGGATCCCTCGCGGGACCGTCCCTGCCAGTTCGCCGGTATCCGTACCGATGAGGACCTCAAAATCATTGGCGAGCCGCTGGTGGAGTACTGCCAGCCCTGCCACGATGTCCTGCCTGCCCCCGAGGCTTGCCTTATCACCGGTATCACACCGCAGAAGGCGCAGCGGGAAGGCCTTCCCGAGCCGGCGTTCATTGCCGCCATTGAGCGTGAGCTTGCCGCACCGGGTACCTGTGGCGTGGGTTACAACAGTGTCCGCTTCGACGACGAAGTGACCCGGTACACCCTGTACCGCAATTTCTACGATCCCTATGAGCGGGAATGGAAGCACGGTAATTCCCGCTGGGACATTATCGACATGCTGCGGTTGGCCCGCGCGCTGCGCCCCGAGGGGATCGAGTGGCCCGACCACGACGATGGGGCGCCGAGTTTTCGTCTGGAGCATCTCAGCGCCGCCAACGGGCTGACCCACGATGCTGCACACGACGCGCTGTCCGACGTGATGGCCACCATCGAGCTGGCTCGCCTGGTGCGTGAGCGTCAACCGCGGCTGTACCGCTACGTCTATGAGCACCGCATCAAGCACAAGGTTGCAGACCTGATCGATCCCGCCCGTCGCGAGCCCTTCCTGCATGTGTCCCAGCGTCTGCCGCGAGAGAACGGCTACACCGGCCTGATGCTGTCGCTCGCCCGGCACCCGGTCAATGCCAACGCCGTGATTGCCATCAATCTGATGAGCGACCCCGAGCCCCTGTTGACACTGCCGGCGGAGACCATCCGCGAACGCCTGTTCACGCCCCGTAGCCAGCGTCCAGAGGGTGAGCTGCCGGTTCCGCTCAAGCTGGTGCAGGCGAACCGCTGCCCGGTGGTCGCGACACCTCGCCTGATGGACGGGGCCACTGCCCGTCGCCTTCACATCGATCTGGAGGTGTGTGAGCGCAACTGGCAGCGATTGCTGCAGGCCGGGGATCTGCCCGAGAAGGTGCGGGCGGTGTTTGCGCCGCGAGATGATGATCGTGGCCCCCGCGATGCCGACGAACGACTGTACGATGGCTTTCTCGCCAACGAGGATCGACACCTTTTGCCGGCGGTGCGCGAGGCCGATGCCGAGCGCCTCCAGGCCGGCTTCCCGTTCTCCGACGAGCGGTATCGCGAGTTGCTGTTCCAGTATCGGGCGCGTCATTATCCCCATACGCTGAGCGAGCCGGAGGCCCTGCAGTGGCGCGACTTCTGCGTTCGCCGCCTGACCGAGCCCGGGCGCGGCTTTCTGACCGTCGACCAGTATTTTGCGCGGCTCGATGCCCTCGATCTGGAGCATGCACACAACCCCCGGCAGCTGGCTGTATTGCGGGGGTTGCGCGAGTGGGGCACGCAGCTTACGGGACAGCGTGCATAGTTCGCCGGGGCGACAAACTGCTAGAATGCGCCTCCTCTTCAAACCGTGCGGGGTCAGATGTCCATGGGCAGCTTCAAGGGTGCAAGTATCTTGTCGGTGCAGCAGTTCGAGCGCGGCGATATCGATCAGCTGTTTGCCGTCGCCGATCGCATGGAGCCCTACGCCCAACGGCAACGCCGCACCCATGTGCTCGAAGGCGCAATCCTGAACAATCTGTTTTTCGAGCCCAGCACCCGCACGCGCATCAGCTTTGGTTCGGCCTTCAACCTGCTCGGTGGGCACGTCAGCGAGACCACCGACATCGAGGCATCGTCGCTGGTCAAGGGCGAGTCGCTGCGGGACACGGCGCGGGTGCTGTCGGGTTTTGGCGACGTGATCGTGATGCGCCACCCCCAGTCCGGTTCGGTCGCCGAGTTTGCCGCGGCCAGCCGGGTTCCAGTGATCAATGGCGGTGACGGCAGTAACGAGCACCCCAGCCAGGCGCTTCTGGACCTTTACACCATCCGCAAGGAGCTGGCCACACGCGGCAAGGGCGTGGACGGGCTCAAGATCGCCATGGTGGGCGACCTCAAGTACGGGCGTACCGTGCATTCACTGTGCCGGCTGCTCACGCTGTACCACAATATCCACGTGGTGCTGGTGTCGCCGCGGGAGTTGGCCATGCCGGAGCCCCTCGTGCAAAACCTCAGGGATTGTGGTCACGGCGTGGTGGTGAGTGACCAGCTCGAATCCAGTATCGCCAATGTGGATATTGTCTACTCGACCCGCATCCAGGAGGAGCGGTTCAGCACCCCGGGCGAGGCAGACCTCTACCGCGGTCGCTTCCGTCTCAATCAGGCGGTGTATACCCGTCACTGCCAGCCGAACACGGTGATCATGCATCCGTTGCCGCGCGACTCCCGCGCCGAGGCCAATGAGCTGGACGTGGATCTGGATGACAACCCCAATCTGGCCATCTTTCGCCAGACCGATAACGGTCTGTTGGTGCGCATGGCCATGTTTGCCCTGATTCTCGATGTGGCCGACCAGGTGGATGCCAACAGCGAGCCGGTGCGCTGGTATCGCCGTGAGCTGTAACAGTCAGGAACATCCCATGGAAAACAACAACGATTTCGACGATATCCGTCCCTATGAGGATCCCGAGATTCCGGCGGTCGTGCAACGCCTGATCCGTGATCCGGAAATGGCCGATCTGCTGCTGCAGCTGCGTTACCCATTGCTGGCCCGCTGGTTCGGCCTCGCGCTGCGCCCGCTGGTACGCCGGCGCATGCGGAAGGCGCTGGGGCACATCCGCACGGTGCGCCAGTTCCAGCTGCTGGTTGGCGAGCATATGGAGGCCCTGCTGAGCGAACATGGCTCCGAGTGGTCGGTCAGCGGGCTGGAGCATCTGGCGCAGGATCAGACGTTTTTGTTCATCAGCAATCACCGCGATATCGCCATGGACCCGGCCATGGTTAATCTCGTGCTCGATCGGAACGGTTATCGCACCGTGCGCATTGCCATTGGCGACAATCTGCTGTCCAAGCCGTTTGTCTCCGATCTCATGCGCATCAACAAGAGCTTTGTGGTCAAGCGGTCGGCCAAGGGGCGTCGGGAGAAGCTGCAGGCGCTGACCCAGTTGTCCCGCTACATCCGCCACTCCGTGCAGGTGGATCACGAGCCGGTCTGGATCGCCCAGCGCGAGGGCAGGGCGAAGGACGGCCGGGATCGAACCGAGACGGCGCTGTTGAAGATGCTGACCCTGAGCAAGGACAAGGGGCAGGATTTCGGCAGCGCGCTGTCGGCGCTCAACGTGGTTCCGGTAGCCATTTCCTACGAGCTGGACCCCTGTGATGAACGCAAGGCCCGTGAGCTGCATGCGCTCAGGACCACCGGCGAGTATCGCAAGGGTCAGTATGAGGATATCGAGAGCATCTACGAAGGCATCTTTGGCAACAAGGGCCGGATTCACGTGGCCTTCGGCAGGCCGCTGACGGCCGATTGTGCGACCGATGATCTGGCCGCCGCCGAAATCGACCGACAGATCGCCGCCCTCTATCGCTTGCAGGTCTCCAATCTGGTGGCCTGGCGGGAAAGCGGTGGAGATCCATCGGTACTGGCGCGCTTGCGCGGCGAGCCGGGGCTCTCCGAGCAGGAGTGGCGTGACCGGGAGCAGATGTTCCTGGCGCGGGTGGCGCAGTGCCCGGCCGCCTATCGCGATCTCGTGCTGGCCATGTACGCGAACCCGGTGCGCAGCCGACTGGCATTCGAGACCGCCGAATCGTTCGGGGCTGCGGGCGCGTCGGTCTGACGCCACCCTGATCATGCCCCTCGCCACCGACGTCAAGCAACGCATCCAGCACGGATACAGCGCGTACCTGCGTGGACGGGATTTCCGGCCCAGACAGGGACAGAAGACCATGATCGCCGCGATCGCCCGCGCCCTTGCCGACGTGGAAGCGGAGGGCGCGGAGGGCGAGTCCGGCCCCGGTGCGGTCTGTGTCGTCGAGGCGGGGACCGGTACCGGCAAGACGCTGGCCTACCTCCTGGCCGCGTTGCCCATTGCGGAGGCGACCGGCAAGCAGGTGGTGGTCGCCACCGCTACGGTGGCACTTCAGGAACAGATCCTGCTCAAGGACTTCCCCGACTTGATCGCCCATACCGGGTGGCACTGCCAGGTGGCGTTGGCCAAGGGGCGGGGTCGCTACCTGTGCCCGGTCAGGCTGGAAGCGGTGATGGACGCGGTGCGCGCGCGGGAGTCGGGCCTGGCACTGTTCGAGGACGAAGTCCCCTTTGTGCCCAGCCGCAGCGCTCAGCAGTTGTATCGCCGGTTGGGCAACGCCTTCGACGAAGGCTCGTGGAGTGGCGACCGGGACAGCTGGCCCGATGCGCTCTCCGATCAGGATTGGCGTCCGCTGACCGTCGAGCGCAGCCAGTGTGCCGGTGCGCGCTGTCGCCGTTTTCGCGACTGCCCGTTCTTTCGCGACCGCGAAGCGACCGTCGAGGCCGACTGCATCGTCGCCAATCACGATCTGTTGCTCGCCGATCTCGCCCTGGGGGGTGGGGTGATCCTGCCGCCTCCGGGCGATACTCTTTACGTGATCGATGAAGCCCATCGATTTGCCGACACCGCGCTGCGCCACTTCTCCGGTCAGTGTCGCTTGCAGGCCAGCCTGACGTGGATCGAACAGGCGCGCCGGCGCCTCTCGGCCGCCCAAGCGCTATTGGATCCCATCGACGGCGTGACCGCTTCGCTGCGCCCGCTGCTGGACCGGCTCGGCGCTCTGGAGCAGGGCCTGATTCAGGTGGAGCCGGGTTTGCGGGCGCTGCTGGACGGTCCCGACGCCGAGGAAGGCCATGGCGGGGTGCTGAGGTACCGGTTCCGCCAGGGGGACGTGGGCGTCGAGCTGCGGGAGCTGTCGCTGCACCTGGCCCGACAGGCGGAGGCTGCCGTGCGCGGCCTCGAGAGCCTGTCCCAGCACCTGGCCGCCGCTCTGGATGGCGACCACGCCCGGGTTCCTCGGGTCGATATCGAGCAGTATCACCAGCTGGTGGGCGGCTGGAGCAGTCGTGCTGCCGCGGTGGCCGATCTGTGGCAGATGTTTGCCCAGCCCGTCGAGGAACGTGCCGCTGCCGCACCGGTGGCCCGCTGGCTGGAAACCGTCGACTCCCAGTCCGGTGTCGATATCCAGCTCAGCGCCAGCCCGGTCACTGCTGGGGGCATTCTGACCACGCACCTTTGGAATCACTGCGCCGGTGCGGTACTGACGTCCGCCACCCTGCGCAGCCTGGGGACCTTCCAGCGCTTTGGTCGGCACCTGGGCCTGCCGGCCGACACCCACTATGCCCAGGTGGAAAG
>JBJHAZ010000132.1:0-6236 GCA_050485225.1 Gammaproteobacteria bacterium | reverse complement strand
CAATGGAGTTGTCTACCAACTCGAATACCATGTGGTGGAGACCTGTACCATCGTCGGTATCTCCGATGTACATACCGGGGCGTTTGCGCACCGCGTCCAGCCCCTTGAGTACCTTGATACTCGACGAGTCGTAGGCCTGATCTTCACTCATGAATAAACCTCGCTGTTACCTCTGCAGTCCTAGTACCACAGGGTCGAAAAAATCCTACAGGGATTGCTCTGTGACCCTGCCATGTTCCACGTGGAACATTCTTGCTTCTGTCGCGTGCTGCTGACCCACCAGCTCCAAAAGATCGTCACGCTGCGTACTCGTGACAATCAGCTGGGCTCCCTGAGCCAGCAGCAACTCGATGATTCGCTGGCGGCGGGTACGATCGAGCTCCGCCGGAAAATCGTCCAGGAGAAACACACAAGGCTGGCCCTTGAGGGCCTGATAGCCCAGACCCTGGCTTATTTTCATCGCGTACACCACAGCCTTGGTCTGCCCCCTGGACAACGCCTGAGCAGCAGGCAACCCCATGTAACGGATTTTCAGGTCCGCCCGATGGGGGCCGTGGAGCGTCTGTCCCTGCTGGAACTCCCGCTCCCTGGCCGACAGCCACACCTCGGTGAGCTCCTGAGCAACATCCCAACCGGGGTGGTACTCGAACTCGAGCTCGCCCGCCAGACCGCAAAAAGAGGTCGCCAAATCGACCATGCCCGGCAACAACTCGTCTAGGTAGACCGTGCGCAGCTGGTTGACCCGGACTGCCAGCCGGGCCAGCTCACCGTCCCAACTGGCGAGCTCACCACCCTTCATTTTACCATGACGCAGCAACGAATTGCGCTGCTTGAGGGCACGCTGGAACAATCGCCAGACCTCGGCATAATCATGTTCCACGTGAAACACACCCCAGTCGATGAACTGACGACGGTGCTGGGGTCCACCCTCCACCAGGTCGAAGCTCCCGGCGGTAAAAACCTGCAGCGGCAGCGCTCGCGCCAGAATGGCTGCGCTGGACTGGCTCTGGTAATCGACGCGAAACTCGAACCCGCCCTGGCGATCCCGGGTGACCCCGAGGCTGTGGCCTTCACCACCAGCGCCTTCCAGCCGCCCGTGTACCGTAGTGGCTGGCTGACCGGCGCGAATGGCATGACGCATCATGTGGCTGCGGAAGGAGCGCGCACGACTGAGCAGGTGGATGCTTTCGAGGATGCTGGTCTTGCCGCTGCCATTGTCACCGTGGATCAGATTGATTCGCGGTGACAACCGGAGCTCGGCGCGCTCGATATTGCGGAAATCGTGGATGTGCAGCTGCTGTAGTACCGCCACGGACAGACTCTCAGCCCGGACCGGGCGGCACCGGCAACCCCACGGTAAAGAAGGCGTGATTCATCAAAGCCGCATCGGCATGACAACGTAAAGGGCCGAATCGTCTTCGGGGTCCTGGATCAAGGCGCTGCTGTTGGGATCGGACAGGGTAATCTGGACGTTCTCGCCCTTCAGGTTGTTCACCACGTCCTGGATGTAGTTGACGTTGAAACCCACCTCGAGCGAACCGCCACTGTAATTGACCATCAGGTCTTCCTGGGCCTCCTCCTGCTCGGGGTTGTTGGCCTGCAGTTGCAACAGACCTTCCGACAGCTGGAGCCGCACCCCGCGGTACTTCTCGTTGGAGAGAATGGAGACCCGGTTACAGGCCTGCCGCAGCGGTTCGCGTTCGGCCAGCACTTCCTTGTCGCCACCGCGCGGGAGCACGCGCTCGTAGTCCGGGTAGGTGCCGTCTATCAGCTTGGAGGTAAAACGCACACCCGGCATCTCGACACGCAGATGGTTGCCGCCCAGAAACACCGTCGCTTCGCCTTCCTCGTCGAGCAGCCGGCTCAGTTCGACCACGCCCTTGCGCGGCAGGATGGCCTGGGTCTTTTCCGATCCGGCCTCGCCGGTATTGGGTGTGGTGGCCAGCGCCAGGCGGTGGCCGTCGGTGGCAACCGAGCGAATCTGGTCGCCATCGATTTCCACCAGCATACCGTTGAGGTAGTAGCGCACGTCCTGCTGCGCCATGGCGAAGGAGGTGGCATCCATCAGGCGTTTCAGTTGATTCTGGGGAATGGTGAAATTGAACAGCGAATCGCTTTCCTCGACGCTCGGAAACTCGGACGCGGGCAGGGTCGACAGTGTGAAGCGTGACCGACCGCTCTGTACCTGAGCACGGCCTTCACTCTCGCTGAACTCCAGCGTTGCCGAATCGGGCAGCGAACGACAGATATCCATCAGCTTGCGCGCCGGGACAGTGACCGCGCCGGGCACATGGCCTTCACCGTTGAGTGTGATGCGACCGACAATCTCCACCTCGAGATCGGTACCGGTCAGCGACAGCACCTCCTCCTCGAGGTGAACAAGCACATTGGAGAGCACCGGCATGGTCTGCCGTCGCTCGACGACTCCGATGACCATCTGCAAAGGCTTGAGCAAAGCTTCCCTGGAAATGCTGAATTTCATGTCTACGATTCCTGATCCAAGCGTTCGGCCGGGTGCGCAGTGCCGGCGCCCCGAGGGACACCCTGGCACCCCCAATATTATCAGTGGGTAAGGGAGCGGCGCAGCAGCTTGAGGTCCTGCTGCATGTCGCGATCCACTCCTTCGAGCTCCTTGATTTTACGACAAGCGTGCAGCACTGTCGTGTGGTCGCGACCCCCGAATTGCTCACCGATTTCCGGCAGGCTGTGGTTGGTCAACTCCTTGGCGAGCGCCATGGCCACCTGACGGGGCCGCGCCACCGAGCGGCTGCGCCGCTTGGCCAGCAGGTCGGACAGCTTGATCTTGTAGTACTCCGCCACCACACGCTGAATGTTGTCGATGGTGACCAGCTTGTCCTGCAGCGCCAGAAGATCCTTGAGCGACTCGCGAATCAGCTCGATATCGATTTCCCGGCCGAGAAAGTGAGCACTGGCGATGACGCGCTTGAGCGCGCCTTCCAGCTCGCGCACATTGGAACGCACACGCTGGCCGATGAAGAAGGCTGCTTCCGGGGACAGCCGGATGCGCGCCTGCTCTGCTTTCTTCATCAGGATCGCGACCCGGGTTTCCAGTTCCGGTGGCTCCACCGCGACGGTCAGCCCCCAACCGAAACGGGATTTGAGGCGTTCCTCCATCCCGGCAATTTCCTTGGGGTAGCGATCGCTGGTGAGGATCATCTGCTGCCCACCCTCGAGCAGGGCGTTGAAGGTGTGGAAGAACTCTTCCTGGGAGCGCTCCTTGCCGGCGAAAAACTGGATATCGTCGATCAGCAACGCGTCCACGGTGCGATAGAAACGCTTGAAATCATTGATCGCCCCCAGCTGGAGGGCCTTGACCATGTCCGCCACAAAACGCTCGGAGTGCAGATAGACAATACGGGCCGACGGATTTTTCTGCAGCAAGGCGTTGCCGACGGCGTGCATGAGGTGGGTCTTGCCCAGGCCCACGCCACCATAAATGAACAGCGGGTTGTAGGAACCGCCCGGGTTGTCGGCGACCTGCCGCGAAGCCGCCAGGGCCAACTGGTTCGACTTGCCCTCCACGAAGGACTCGAAGGTGAAGGTGCGATTGAGGGCGCTTTCGTGGGCCACCACGGGCGCCTGTGCGTCGTCGCGGCCGGGATCCTCACCGACCGTTACGCCAGCCTCGGGAGCGCGAGGGGACTCGATGGTGGTAGTTACAACGGATTGTGCAGGGGCGGCTACCACTGCCGTACCGTTGAGCGCTGGACGCGCCGTCGCGCCGGACACGGCGCCGGTAGTGACCTGCACCTCGCAACTGATGCCGCTGATGTCGAGCAGGATTTCGTTGATGCGCGGCAGAAACTTGTCGCACACCCAGTTCTGAATGAAACGGTTGGGCGCCAGCAGGCAGATTCCCGGTTGTCGATCGCTGTCTGCCAACGGCTCACACCGCAGGGGCCGAATCCAGGTGTTGAACTGTTGATCCGGCAACTCTTCCCGAAGATGACTGAGACACTGTTCCCAAAGTGGCTGGGACAAGGCGACTACCCCCTTTATTTATTGGTGCAGATTCATCCGTGCGGCGCGCCGGAAAATCGGCATTCCGGCACTGCAACAGAGGAAGGAGTTTAGCCGCTCACGGTTCACTTATCCACACCCCGACGGATTTTTTTTGAGGCGATAGAAAATCTATTTATTACTATTTTTCATTATGTTAGAGGCAGAGTGAAAATTTTTTAATCCACAGCTTGACATTACCTTATTGATCAAATTTCAAACAATAAATGTTGATAACCTGTGCACAAACGGTAGGCAAGCTGTGTCGTCGTTGTGCATTGCCTGTTACCCAGGGAGCGCCGCTCATTTGCCGATGCAGAAGCTGCTGAAAATACGGCCCAGCAGATCGTCCGCGGTGAAGGTGCCGGTAATTTCACCCAACGCCTGCTGGGCCAGCCTAAGATCCTCCGCCAGCAGCTCTCCGGCGCCGCTCGCAGCGAGTACGGAGCAACCGTTGTCGATCAGACTGCCGGCCTTGCGCAGTGCCTCGAGGTGGCGCTGCCGCGCGGTGAACAACCCCTCGCCTGCGCCGCTGTATCCCATGCAGGCTTTCAGATGGTCGCGCAGCAGCGAGATACCGCTACCCTCGCGAGCCGAGACCCACAACACCGTGTGGATGCCGAATGAGTCCTGGCGGGCAACCGCCTCACCAGCGTCCAGGGTGTCGATCTTGTTGAGCACGAAGGTGATCGCCGGCCGCGGCTCGCTGCCCTGAAAATACTCGGGCCAGTTGGCGGTCAGCTCGGCGTCATGGCCGCGACCGGCATCGATGACGTACAGGACCCGGTCGGCGCGCTCGATCTCCCGCCAGGCGCGCCGAATCCCCTCGGCTTCGACAGGGTCGCTGCTTTCCCGCAGGCCCGCCGTATCCACCACGTGCAACGGCAGGCCATCGATGTCGATGCGCTCGCGCAACACGTCCCGGGTGGTGCCGGCAATGTCGGTGACGATGGCGGTATCGGCACCGGCGAGCGCATTGAGCAGGCTCGATTTGCCCGCATTGGGTCGGCCGGCGATGACCACATGCATGCCCTCCCTCAGCATGGCGCCCTGGCGCGCATCTGCCAGCAACTGCTGCAGCGATGTCCGTAGTCGTTCCAGGCGCTGCTGCAGCTCGCGATCCTGCAGGAAGTCGACTTCCTCCTCCGGGAAATCGATGGCTGCCTCGACGTAGATACGGGCTTCGATAAGCTGCTCCACCAGATCGTCGATGCGTCGCGAAAACTCGCCCTGCAGGGACCGCATGGCTCCGCGTACCGCCTGACGGGAGGAGCTGTCGATCAGGTCGGCGACGGCTTCGGCCTGGGCCAGGTCAAGCTTGTCATTGAGAAAGGCGCGCTCGGTGAATTCCCCCGGCCGCGCCAGGCGCGCGCCCGCCTCCCGCGTCGCCTGCAACACCATATCCAGCACCACCGGGCCACCGTGCCCCTGCAACTCGAGCACATCCTCGCCGGTAAAGGACCCCGGACCGGGAAAGTACAGCGCCACACCCTGATCGACCGAGGCGCCCTGAGCATCGCGGAAGTGGCACAGCACCGCCTGCCGCGGCGCAATCACACGACCGAGCACCTGTTCCATCACGTCCCGAACGCGATCGCCGGACACGCGGACAATGCCGATACCGCCGCGTCCCGGAGCCGTGGCCACGGCGGCGATGGTGTCTCGATCACTGGCGTTGCCGGTCATGACCACTCCAAGGGTTTGCTGACGGATTGAAGGAAAGCTCGCGATAAAAAAGGCTCCCGTGGGAGCCTTTTTCGTCTACTTCGCCGCCTCGATACGGCGAGTGATGACCCACTGCTGCAGTATCGACAACACGTTGTTGACGGTCCAGTACAGCACCAGGCCCGCCGGGAACCACATCAGGAAGAAGGTAAACGCCACCGGCATGATCTGCATGATGCGCGCCTGCATGGGGTCCGGTGGTGCCGGGTTGAGCTTCTGCTGCAGGAACATGGTCACGCCCATGATGAGCGGCAGGATGAAGTAGGGATCCCGAACCGACAGATCCTGAATCCACAGAATCCAGGGCGCGTGACGCAGCTCGACACTTTCGGAGAGCACCCAGTACAGCGCAATGAACACCGGCATCTGAACCAGAATGGGCAAACAGCCGCCCAGGGGATTCACCTTGTGCTTGCGGTACAGATCCATGGTTTCCTGGGACAGCTTCTGGCGATCATCCGCATAAAGGTCGCGCAGGCGCATCATCTCGG
>JBJHAZ010000131.1:0-6242 GCA_050485225.1 Gammaproteobacteria bacterium | reverse complement strand
GGGTGACCGATCAGTCCGTCGAGTTGCTGGAAACGCTGGAAGAAGGCGTGGTGTGGGGTGTTCGCCTCAACTGGTCGGTGCTTGCCAACATGGAGTTGCAGATGGGCTGGTTTCAGGCCCGGCGTCCCGATTTGAGCGGCCCCATTCCGACGCCCAACACCTATCTGGATGCCGCCCCGCTGTCCGTGGTCGCACCCGAATGGGTCATGCTGCCTTCCTATCTGCACGGGAGTGCCTTGCCATGAGGCTGCGCTCCCTGGCACGTCTATTTGTCTGGATTTCCATCGTCATCCTGCTGCTGGTGACCCTGGCTGGCGTCGTTGGCTGGCGCAGCGCTCTTCAGGATCTCGACCGGATGGATGCCGCCATTCTGCTGGGTGAGCGCGCCAACCGGTTGGGTACCGCCGTGGATTACGTGTCCATGCTGCGTTTCGACCGGGGCGTTCTGGTGGAGATTGCCGCCGATGCCGACGAGGTGGCGCTGGCGCTTGGCGAGATCGAGCATCCGGCGGCACGGGCGGGCAAGGCACATTTTCAGGAGATGGCCTTCATGGCCCGCGAGCTGGCGCGCCGCGATACCGTTCACGGCTACCGCCCCGGCGGTCTGCTGGCCGAAACGCCGGAAATCACCGTGTTGACGCAGATGCTGGTTCATCGCCAGGGCGCCGCCGAGGCCCTTGGCATGATCGAGCGCGATGCCCGTGCTGCTGCGATGCAGCAACTGGCTTCAGCCCTGATCTTCGCCATGCTGGCACTGGTCACGCTGGCGGTGTTGGCGGTGGGCGGGTTCGGGCTGGTCTATCGGCGGCTGGGTTCGCCGCTGGGTGCGATCATGAAGGGTATCGAGCGACTGGGGCAGAATCGTGATTCGAGTCCGATCCCGGTGGATTCGCAGGACGAGCTCGGTGATCTCGCTCGTGCCTTCAACCGCATGAGCGCCCAGAGTCGCCGGTACCACGCCAGTCTGCTGGAATCCGAGGAGCGCTTCCGGATGCTGGCCGAAAATGTGCGCGAGGTATTCTGGATTTTCGATGTTCACGAGGGCTCGCTGATCTACGTCAGTCCGGCATTCGAGCCGATCTGGGGCATGCCGCTGCCGCCGGGGGGCATGGACAGAGAGACTTTTCTGGACACCGTGCACCCTGATGATCGCGAGCGTGTCGCTCGGGAGGTGTTCGGTGATCTGACGCGCTTGCAGAACCGGGAGTTTCGCATTGTCCGGCCCGACGGGCAGATCCGCTGGGTCGAACAGGACCCCTTTGCTGTGCATGACGACGCAGGCGCGGTGGAACGGCTGGTCGGTGTCGCGCGGGATGTGACCGCCCGCGTGCACCTGCAGCGCCAGCTCGAGGAGGCGCAACGCCTCGAGTCGCTGGGCCAGTTGACGGGCGGTGTCGCCCACGACTTCAACAACCTGCTCACGGTCATTCTCGGCAACGCCGACCTGCTCGAGGATGGCTTGCGCGATGACCCCCATCTTCGCCAGCTCGCTACAATGGTGGGCTCGGCGGCACAGCGGGGGTCGGACCTGACCCATCGGCTGCTGGCGTTTGCCCGCAAGCAGCCGCTGGCGCCGGTGGCGGTCGACATCAACCGCCTGCTCGCCAGTATCGACGACCTGCTGCGGCGTACACTCGGCGAAGATGTGGAGCTGGAGCTTGCCCGGGGTGCGGGTCTTTGGCCGGCGGTCGTGGACCCCGCTCAGCTGGAAAGTGCGCTGCTCAATCTCTGCCTGAACGCCCGGGACGCCATGACCGGTGGCGGGCAGTTGACGGTCGAAAGCGCCAACATCTTCATCAACGACGAATACTCGATGCGGCACCACGGTGTCGCCCCCGGCCAGTACGTGATGGTGGCGGTGTCGGATACGGGAACCGGTATCGAGCCGGACAAGCTGGAGCGCGTTTTCGAGCCTTTCTTTACCACCAAGGAGAAGGGCAAGGGGTCGGGCCTGGGGCTTTCCATGGTGTATGGCTTCGTGAAGCAGTCTGGCGGCCATGTGAAGGTCTACTCCGAACCTGGGGAGGGCACCACGGTGCGGATGTACCTGCCGCGCCACCATGGATCCACCGGCGATGGCCGCCTTCAGGTCGCCGAGCCTGCGCCGCAGGGTGGTCCCGAGACCATTCTGCTGGTCGAGGACGACGACATGGTGCGCGAGTATGCGTTTTCCCAGCTGCAGAGCCTCGGCTACGAGGTGCTGGTGGCCAGGGAGGGCGGCGAGGCGCTGGACATTCTGCGCAGCCGGGATGATATCGACCTGCTGTTTACCGACGTGGTGATGCCCGGTGGCATGTCGGGTCGCCAGTTGGCCGACAGGGCGCTGCAGACGCATCCCGGGCTCAAGGTGCTCTACACCTCCGGGTATACCGAGAATGCCATTGTCCATCACGGGCGCCTGGATCCGGGCGTGCAGTTGCTGGCCAAACCGTACCGCCGTGCCGAGCTGGCGCGGCGGGTGCGCGCGGTGCTGGCGGCCGGCTCGGATTGATGTTTGCGGCCCGGTGCCGGCCCTCGGCAAGGGTCGGTCATTCCCGCTATAATCCCGCGCTGCAAACACCCCTGATTCCGGAACCCCATGAGCCAGTTCTCCAGCGAAGTGGCCAAGCGCCGCACCTTCGCCATCATCTCGCACCCCGACGCCGGTAAGACCACCATTACCGAGAAGCTGCTGCTGTTCGGGCAGGCCATTCAGGTGGCCGGCTCGGTCAAGGGCAAGCGCGGTGATCGCCACGCGACCTCGGACTGGATGACCATGGAGCAGGAACGTGGTATTTCCGTGACCTCGTCGGTGATGCAGTTTCCCTATGAGGGGCGCACCGTCAACCTGCTCGACACCCCGGGGCACGAGGATTTCTCGGAAGATACCTACCGCACGCTCACCGCCGTGGACTCGGTGTTGATGGTGATCGACGGCGCCAAGGGCGTCGAGGACCGCACCATCAAGCTGATGGAGGTGTGCCGGCTGCGCGACACCCCGATTCTCACCTTCATCAACAAGATGGATCGGGATATCCGCGATCCGGTGGAGGTGCTCGACGAGATCGAGAGCGTGCTCCGCATCAACGCCGCGCCCATCAACTGGCCCATCGGCAGCGGTCGCGACTTCAAGGGCGTCTACAACCTCTACACCGACACCATCCACGTGTACCAACAGGGGCAGGGGCATACCATTCCCGAGGACATCCGCATCCAGGGGCTGGACTCACCGGAGGCGCAGGAGCTGCTGGGCTACTACGTGGACGAGATCCGCGATCAGATCGAACTGGTGCGCGGTGCCACCCCCGAGTTCGACCTGGCCGAGTACCTGGCCGGTCGTCTGACGCCGGTCTTTTTCGGGACGGCGCTGGGCAACTTCGGAGTGCGCGAGCTGCTCGATCATTTCGTGGAGTGGGCCCCGGCGCCGCTGGATCGCGACGCCCGCGAGCGCACCGTGGCCGCCGCCGACCCGGCATTCTCCGGCTTCGTGTTCAAGATCCAGGCGAACATGGATCCCCGGCACCGCGACCGCATCGCGTTCCTGCGTATCTGCTCCGGCACCTACGAGAAGGGTATGAAGATGCGCCATGTGCGCATCGGCAAGGACATCCGCATTTCCGATGCGGTCACCTTCCTGGCCGGCGAGCGCAGCTCGGTGGAGACGGCGATTGCCGGTGACATCATCGGCCTGCACAACCACGGGACCATCCAGATCGGGGACACCTTTACTGCCGGCGAAAACCTCAACTTCACCGGCATTCCCCATTTTGCGCCGGAGCTGTTCCGGCGCATTCGGTTGCGCGACCCGCTCAAGATGAAGCAGCTGCGCAAGGGCATCCAGCAGCTGTCGGAGGAGGGGTCGACCCAGGTGTTTTTCCCGGTGAGCAACAACGACATCATCGTCGGCGCGGTCGGTCAGCTGCAGTTCGAGGTGGTGGCGTATCGGCTGAAGGAGGAATACGGCGTCGAGGCGGTCTACGATACCGTCAACGTTCACACGGCCCGCTGGGTCGAGTGTGACGACGCCAAAAAGCTCCAGGAGTTCGAGCGCAAGGCCGCCGATAACCTCGCCATCGACGGTGGCGGCCACCTGTCCTACCTGGCGCCCACGCGGGTCAACCTCAGCCTGACCGAGGAGCGTCACCCCGATATCCGTTTCCGCGCCACGCGGGAGCACTGAGCCGCGCCATGCACGCGCCCGTCGATCCCGCCACCGCGCCCATCGATCCCGCCACCGCGCCCGAATTCCTGCGCGCCCATCGGTCGGTCTGGAAGCGGCGACTGGCAGGCTGGCTGCTGGCGCGTTCGGGCTGGCGACTGACCGGCGCCTTTCCCCGCGAGCGGCGCCTGATCCTGGTAGCGGCGCCCCATACGTCCAACTGGGATTTCGTGGTGGGCGTGCTGGCCATGCTCGCCTACGACCTCGACGTCAACTGGCTGGGCAAACACAGCCTGTTTCACTGGCCGCTGGGGCCACTGATGCGTCGGCTCGGCGGCGTGCCGGTGAATCGCCGCAGCCCCGAGGGCGTGGCCGAGCAGGTCGCCCGACGCATGGGCGATGCGGATCACATGTGGCTGGCCATCACCCCCGAAGGCACCCGGAAGGCGGTGGACCGCTGGAAGACCGGCTTCCTGCGCATTGCGGCCGCCGCCGATTGCCCGCTGGTGCTGGTGTCACTGGATTTCGCACGCCGCGAGTTGCGTCTGGGCGACGAGCTGATGCCCGATCCCGCGGACCCGGACGGACAGCTCGCCGCCATTCGCCGTTACTATCGCGACGTCACCCCCCGTCATCCGGGCAATTTCATTGCCGCCGAGCGTTGCATCGACCCATCTTCAGGGAAACGCACATGAGTGACCGCTGCCCCTGTGGCACCGAGCAACCCTTCGACCAGTGCTGCGGTCCGTTTCTGTCGGCGGCCGACAGGCCGGCAACCCCGGAGCAGCTCATGCGCTCGCGCTTTACCGCCTACGTGCGCGGCGATGCCCGTTACCTGCTGGCCACCTGGTTTCCGGCCACGGCGCCGCGGGTGAGTGCCGAGGAGCTGCTGCGCGATTCGCCCCACTGGCGCAAGCTGGAGGTGCTGGCCCATGCCCGGGACGGTGATCGCGGCACGGTGGAATTCCGGGCGTGGTACACGGACCCGGACAACCCGCTCGGCCTGCAGGCGATGCATGAGATCTCCGAGTTCGTGCGGCTGGCTGGCCGCTGGCTCTATGTGGGTGGCCGGGTCGACTGACCGTCGCTGCCCCGATTTGCCTTCCAGGCCGGGTTCGGTAGAGTAGGGCGCACAGTGGCGTGCGGCCGCCCGACGCGGCCTTTGCGGAGGTGTCATGTACAAGCTGGTGGTGTTTGTCCCCGAAAGCCATGTGGAGCCCGTCAAGGAGGCGCTTTTTGCCGCCGGGGCCGGTCGCATCGGTGACTACGATTGCTGCGCCTGGCAGACGCTGGGTCAGGGCCAGTTTCGGCCCCGCGAGGGCAGTAATCCCTTTCTCGGCCAGCAGGGTGAGGTCGAATACGTGAGCGAGTACCGCGTTGAAATGGTGTGCGCCGACGACCGGGTCGATGCGGCGCTGGCGGCCCTGCGCCAGGCCCACCCCTTCGAGGAGCCGGCCTTTGACCTGTGGCGTCTTGAGGAACGCTGAACGGCCCGAAAAATAATTTTTCCAACCCCTTGTCAGCCTCTGGAACCCGTTGGCGTTCCGTGTACACTGTGCAACTTTTGGTGGGGTGTCGAGCGGCCTCTGCCGCCCCGTATTTTCAGCGCGAGTGCGCCGGTGCGATGATCGAGAAAGACCGTCTGGTATCAGCCGTCGAAGGCCCTCCGCAGGAGGAGCGCCTGGATCGCGCCGTGAGGCCGTTGCGGCTGGCCGACTACGTGGGTCAGTCGGTGGTGCGCGAGCAGATGGAGATATTCATCCACGCTGCGCGCGGGCGCAGCGAGCCGCTGGATCACACGCTGGTGTTCGGCCCGCCCGGTCTGGGCAAGACGACCCTGGCGCACATCATCGCCAACGAGATGGGGGTCAACCTGCGCACCACCTCCGGTCCGGTGCTGGAGAAGGCCGGTGACCTGGCAGCCCTGATGACCAACCTCGAACCGGGCGACGTGCTCTTCATCGACGAGATTCACCGCCTGAGCCCGGTGGTCGAGGAAGTGCTCTACCCGGCGATGGAGGACTGCCAGCTCGACATCATTATCGGCGAGGGGCCGGCGGCACGCTCCATCAAGCTCGATTTGCCACCCTTTACCCTGGTGGGT
>JBJHAZ010000130.1:0-6244 GCA_050485225.1 Gammaproteobacteria bacterium | reverse complement strand
GCCCCGAGCAGCACCTCAAGTGCCTGCGGGACCTGGCGCCGGAACAGGTGACGCGTGCGCTCGAGGATGTACTCAATGACGAGCAGCCACTGCCTGACCCGGCGCCCGTCACCGAGCACGACCCGGACGACGATGAGGACGAGGACGACTGAATCCGACGGAGGTCGACTGCGCCGAGGCCTGACCGGCCGCCGCGCTGCCCACCCCGTTACCCGCCCCTTTACCCACCTGAGTTACTTACAGGGAGCCCCGTTCGCTTGAAGCTGGCTGTACTGATCTACCGATACTTCCCCTACGGCGGGCAGCAGCGCGACATGCTGGCCATCGCCACCGAGGCGCTGCGCCGCGGGCACGAGGTGCGGGTGTACTGCCACCGCTGGGAGGGCGAGGTGCCGGCGGGTCTGCGGGTGGAATCGGTGCCGGTGAAGGGGCTGGCCAACCACCGGCGCATGGTGCGCTTCGGCCGTGCCGCGCAGACAGCGCTTGAAACCTTTGCGCCCGATCTCGTACTGGGGTTCGTCAAACTGCCGGGGCTCGATGCCTACTACGCGGCGGACACCTGCTTTGCCGACAAGGCCGCGCGCAAGTGGGGCGCGCTCATGGGGCTGCTGCCCCGCAACCGCGCCTATCTGGCGCTGGAAAAAGCGGTGTTCGACCCCGTCAGTACCACCCGCATCCTGGAGATCTCCGTGCCCGAGCGGGCGCGGTTCATCCGCCATTATCAAACGCCGGAAGCCCGTTTTCATACGCTGATTCCCGGTATTTCCCGCACCCGTATCGCCCCCGACAACCACGCCGAGCTGAGGGCCGCCAGCCGCGCCGAACTGGGGCTGGCTGATCGCGAAGTGGTGCTGTTGGCGCTGGGCTCCGGCTTCCGGACCAAGGGGCTCGACCGCAGCATTGGCGCACTCGCCGAGCTGCGGGGCAAGGGCGTCGAGGCACAGTTGCTGGTGGTGGGCAAGGATCGCGCCGATCCCTTCATCAAGCTGGCGCAGCGGCTCGGAGTCGTCGACCGGGTGCGGTTTCTGGGCGGGCGCGACGATGTGCCGAGCCTGTTGCAGGCCGCCGATGTACTGATCCATCCGGCCTGGCGCGAAAATACCGGCACAGTACTGCTCGAGGCCATGATCGCCGGATTGCCGGTGGTGGCCACTCGGACCTGCGGGTACTCGGTGTACGTCACCGAGGCCGGCATGGGCGCGGTGGTGGCCGATGACGCCACGCCGGCGCAGATTGCCGAGGCGGTGGCCGACATACTGCGCACCCCCGGTGAGCAGTGGCATCGCCAGGGCCGGCGGTTTGCCGAAACGGCCAACATCTACGACATGCCCGCCCACACGGTCGACATTCTGGAATCCCTTGCTGTGGAGCGAGTCGGCCGATGAAATTTGAAGCGCGTCCCGATCTGGCCGGTCTGTTCATCGCCCGCGACGATCCCTTCGCCGTCCTGCCGTTGCTGCGCGGCAAGGTGTATCGGGAGTTGGAGGGGCGTCGCACCCTGCGTTTCTACCACGGCCCGAACAGCTATTTTCTCAAGCATCACACCGGGGTCGGTTGGGGTGAGATCGTCAAGAACCTGCTCAGTCTGCGACTGCCGGTACTGGGCGCCGCCAACGAGTACCGCGCCATCCGCCGGTTGGAGGCGCTGGGTGTGGATACCCTGTCCATCGCCGCCTTCGGCTGCAAGGGGCTGAACCCGGCGCGGCAGCAATCCTTTCTGATCACCGATGAGCTGCCGCCCTCCGTGACCCTCGAGGATCATTGTGCCGGCTGGCCGGAGCGGCCGCCCTCGCTGCGACACAAGCGTCTGTTGATCCGCAAGGTGGCCCACATCAGCCGCACCCTCCATGACAACGGCATCAACCACCGCGACTATTACCTGTGCCACTTCCACCTCAAGACCGGGTCCTCCAGCCGCCCGTGGCCGGTGCTCTATCTGATCGACCTGCACCGCGCGCAGCTGCGGCGCAGAACGCCCTATCGCTGGCGCCTGAAGGATGTGGCCGGCCTGTATTTTTCCGCGCTGGATATCGGCCTGACCCGTCGCGACCTGCTGCTGTTCATGCGCGAATACAGCGGTATGCCCTTGCGCCAGGCGTTGGCCGATCGTGCGCGCTTCTGGCGCGATGTGGAGCGCAAGGCGCTGCGCTTGTACCGCAAGGTACACGGTCGGCGCTGGGAGGGCGGGCGCTGATGATCGGCTGTGGTCTGATGGCCGCACGGCCTGTGCGTCGACCCATGGGGTGGGGCTGCCCGTGAAGTACCGGTCTGTCTCCCTGCCGGGGTTGAGCGGCGAGCTGTCGAGGGACTTCGCCGGCGGCGCGCTGCTGCAACGCATTGCCGAGCTGCCGCGCTGGCTGGAACAGGGCGAGAGACTCAAGCAGGACCCGGGGCGAGCCGTGATCCGGCTCAGTCCGGGTGGCGCGCTGCCGGACCTGCTGGCCAAGTGCTATATGGCTCGCTCCTGGCGCGAGCGCCTGAAACAGTGGCTTGGCCTGGCGCGACCGGCGCTGATCCACCGGCGTCTCCGCCACCTGCCGGCGAGCGGTTCGCCCCTGTGCCTCTCACTGGGCCATGTGCGTTTGTTGGATGGCACGGCCGTATGGCTGACACCCTTGCTCGAGGGCCGGAGCCTGCTGTACCGGGCTGGCCCCGCCCTGCCCGAAATCCCGCAACAGCAATCGGAGCTGCTGGTGCCGGTCATTGAAGCGATGGTGGCGTTGCACGCTAGGGGCCTGGTGCACGGCGATTTCAAATGGGCCAACGTCCTGGTGGACGAGGCGGGCGGGCGCGTGCAGCTCATTGATCCGGACGGTGTCCGGATATGCCCCGCGGGCACGACCGGGCCGCGTCAGATCCGGGATCTGGCGCGGTTTCTGCTCGACTGCGAGGAAGCGGGCGTGACCCCGGACATCATCAGCCAGCTCACCGCCCGGTACTGTTCGTTGAGGCCGTGCGAGGAGGGCACGCTGCGCCGGCCGCTGGAGCGTACCCTGAACAAGTTGCGGCGCCGTCATCGGGCTCGTTACGGCGCAAATCACCGCCTGCTGCCCCCCAACCGTTCGTGAGGAGCCGGCCATGCCATCACTGAGCCATCGCAGCATGACCCGCGCAGAATTCGAGGAAATCCTGCTGGAAGGGCGTGTGCTCGAACAGGATGCCCACGGCCCCAAGTTGTTGCTGCCCGGTGACGGGAGCATGCTCAAGGTGTATCGGTGCAAGCGCTGGTGGTCCAAGGCGCGCTTCTGGCCCTACTGCCGCCGCTTTGCCAACCACGCCGCCCGGCTCAGGGCGCTGGGTATTGCCGCGCCCGAGGTGCTGTGCCTGTACCGATTGCGGGAACTCGACCGCACCGCCGTCAGATATCGTCCCTTGCCGGGGCAGGATCTGAGGGAAGTGCTGCGCGACTACGCTGATGACCGGGAGCGCACCGCCGGCCTGGTGGAGGCGCTGGGTCGCTTTACCGCCCGGTTGCATGAGACGGGCATCCTGTTTCGCGCCATGCACCTCGGCAACGTACTGCTCACCGATGAGGGCGAGTTCGGCCTGATCGACCTGGCCGACATGACGGTGGGGCGCCGCCGGCTTTCCTGCCGCAATCGTCTGCGGGCCTGGCATTTCATGACCCGGTATCGGGACGATGCCGTGGCGCTCCACCCCTACTTCGAGGATTTCTGGCGCGGGTATGTGGCACTTGCTGGTGACCGCTGCGACCTGAAGGCGCGGTTTCGGTCAGAGTTGACCGCTAATCTGGATGCCTGGCGCACGGCTTGAGCCGGCTTGCCCGGTGGTGACCACCGTCACTGTCGCTGTGGTGCCAGCACCGCCTCCAAAAGGCCGGTTACTCGGTCGACACCCAGTTCCATCAGGCAGCGATGGTTGAAGCGGCAGTGCCGTCGCTGGCAGTCTGCAGCACAGGGCTGGGATGGATTGCGAATGATGGTCGAGTTCGCGCCCAGGGGGCCCCAGAGATGTTCATCCGTGGGTCCGAACAGGGCGAAGGTCGGTATGCCGCAGGCAGCAGCCAGATGGGTCGGCCCGGTGTCGTTGCCGAGGAACAAGGCGCTGCGCTGCATCAGCGCCATCAGCTGGGTCAGATCAAGGCGATTGTGGGCGTTGACCGGCGCGTGTCCGGCACGGTGTATCACCTCGCTGATGGCCTTGCGGTCGGCCTCGCCGGCGCCGGTGAGCACGGTGTGCACCCCGCGCTCCCGCAGCCAGTCATTCACCGTGGCAAATGCTTCCGGAGGCCACTGCTTGTAGTCCTTGGTGGCGCCGCAGTGCAGTAGGGCGATGGACGCATCGTCGGGGATACCCTCGGCAGCCAGCAGTCGATTGACGTCGTCTCGGGCGCTCTCCGGCACTGCGAGCGGGTGATAGCCCCTGCTCATTGGTTCGCCGGTCACAGCTTCCGCCACCGCCGCGTAGTCGTGGAACCGATGGGCACGACCGTGATCCAGCGCCACCCGCAGGTCGAAGCCCCGGCAATAGCGAATGTCCGGTCCGATCCGCTGTCTGAAGCCGCCGAGCCGGGTAAAGCGCTGGCTGGCGGCATCGCCTTCGACCACCACGGCCGTGGTGGCGCCGAACCTGCGCACCTGACGCAGAAACTGCCAGGCTGAACCGAGTCGGCCCAGGGTCGGCCCGGACTGAACCGACCGCCGCGGAAACAGAAGGATGTGCGCGGGAAAATCAGCCGCTTCAACCAGCGGCGCGTAGGTGGCATCCACTACCAGGGCGCATTGCCCCGGTGAGCAGCGTTCGATCAGGGCTGCAATGGCCTTCATCGACAGCAGCAGGTTGCCCATGTGCTTCGAGGGCATCCAGACCATGACTTTCTCCCCGGGATCGAGGCGGATCGGTGGCGTGTTCGGGTCGCGGGACGAGATGGAATGGTTCATGGCCGGTCGGATCGGAAGTGAGGGCGAAATTGTAGCAACAAGGCCCTCGGGGGAACATGCAGGAGGTCAGGGCGGGTCGCCGGGTGTGCTAAGATCGCAGCGATTCGCCCTCTCCATGGAGAACCCTGCCGTGCTCGATTTCAAACGCATCGAGTCTGCCGACCTGCGCACCGAACCCTTCCCCTACACGGTGGTCGAGGGTTCCATCCTGCCCGATGCGATGACCGAGGTGGTCCGTGACTTCCCCACCATCGACTACCCCGGCAGTGTGCCGGTGTCGGAGGTCGACTACGGTCCGGCGTTCCAGCGCCTGCTGGATGACATCAACGGGCCGCAACTGCGCCGGCTGGTGAGCGAGAAGTTCGGCATCGACCTGGCCGACAAGCCCGTCATGACCACGGTGCGGGGCGTCATGCGCGAGAAGGACGGGCGCATCCATACCGATTCAAAGACCAAGCTGATCACCATCCTCATCTACTTCAACGAGGACTGGCAGCAGGACGGCGGTTACTTGCGCATGTTGCGCGGCCCCGACAACCTCGAGGACTTTGTCGAAGAAATCCCGCCCAAGCTGGGCAACATGGTCATCTTCAAGGTGACCGACAACTGCTGGCACGGCCACAAGCCCGTGACCGGCAAACGGCTGTCCATCCAGGTCAACTATCTCGTCGGTGACGCCGCCCACGGCAAGCACCGCTTTTTCCATGGCCTCAGCGCCCGACTGAAAAAACTGCTCCACCGCAAGGCCGCATGACCGCATGAAGGTTCTGGTCGTCAAGCTCACCTCTATGGGGGATCTGGTTCAGGCGTTGCCGGCCGTAACGGACGCGGCCGCCGCCATCCCCGGGCTCGAAATAGACTGGGTCGTCGACGAGGCGTTTGCCGAGGTGCCCGCCTGGCACCCGGCGGTCAAGCGCGTTATACGCAGCGCCCACCGCCGCTGGCGCCGCTCCCTGGGTGAGGCGCGGGGCGATCGGGGAATTGGCCGTTTTCTCGGGCAGTTGCGACAGACCCGCTACGATGTGGTCATCGACGCCCAGACCAACATCAAGAGTGCTCTCGTGACCGCCTGCACCCGCGGACCCAAGCACGGCCCCGACCGGCATTCCGTGCGTGAGTACCCTGCCCACTGGGCCTATCGACACCGTTATGCCGTGCCCAAGGATGCCCTTGCGGTGGACCGCTGGCGGCAGATGTTTGCCACGGTGCTGGATTATCCGGTTCCGGTATCGGAGCCGGATTTCGGCCTCGGCGGGATCAGCTGGCCTCGCCCCGATGTGATTCCCCGCTCGCCCTATCTCGTGTTCGTGCCCAACGCCAGCTGGGACACCAAGTTCTGGATA
>JBJHAZ010000129.1:0-6264 GCA_050485225.1 Gammaproteobacteria bacterium | reverse complement strand
CTTGCAGGGCTGGCCGGCGGCTCGAGGCAGCAGGCGGCCGGTGTCGACAAAATCTCTACGCACCATTGCGCCCGGCGTGCATTGGTGTTAAACAATAGTATGCCTTCGTATCATAATTAACACAGGTGGCTGAACCTTCATTGGCAGGCCACCGAGCGAAGGCCGAAAGGGCAGGAAGCCTTTGACTCCCATAATCAATAACAGGGGGGAGCACAGATCTACACCGTGTCTCCGCGTTCAGCTCGGAAGCGTCCGTTCGTGATGCTTTCGGAAGGGTGTTTCTAATCAGAAAAGACTATTAAAACGAGGAAATCACCATGAGAAAGCTCCATCTACGCAAAGGCTTGTTTACCAAATCTTTACTGGCCACCGCCGTGGCGGCCTCGCTGCCGGCCATGGCCCAGCAACGGGCCGCACTGGAAGAGATTGTAGTGACCGCCGAGCACCGCGAGGCGTCGCTGCAGGATACCCAGATTTCCATCAGCGCCTTTTCGGCGGACGCCATCGCCGAGCTGGGCATCAGCAACGGCCTGGATATGGGGCAGTTTGTTCCCAACCTCAACGCGCAGGCCTTCGTCGGCGGGCGGACCGGGGTGTCCTACAACATCCGCGGTATCGGTAATGCCGAGACCATCATCACCTTCGACCCGGCGGTCAGTGTCTACATCGACGGCATTCTGATTGCCAAGAACACCGGTTCGCTGCTGGATGTGCTGGAACTGGAGCGCATCGAGGTGCTGCGAGGCCCACAGGGCACCCTGTACGGCCGCAACACCATGGGCGGCGCGGTCAACTATGTCACCAAGAAGCCCCACGACGAGTTCGAGGGCAGTATCAAGGCGACCGTGGGCAACTATAACCAGCGCGACCTGCGCGGGATGCTGAACGTACCCATCCTGGGTGCCGACAGCGGCATCGGCGAGCTGAACATGCGAGTGTCGGCGGCGACGCTGAATCGGGATGGCACTCAGAAAAACACTCTTCCCGGTGCACCGCAGGACGAGTTGGGCACCCGGGACCGGGAAGTCGCCATGCTGCATCTTCAATGGCGCCCCATTGACCCGGTAACCGTGACCTACAGCTATGATCGGACCCGTATCCGGGAGCATCAGGAGTCATCCTGGGCAACAACAACCAACCCCAACTTTGGTCCCGGCCCCCTTGGAGTTGGTCCAGCGGTAGCACCCTACGCGCAAAGCGAAGGCACCCGGCCGCGCAGAGGGACCTTCGATGACCCTTTCAATGCCATCACCGATGTGGACGGCCACGCCCTGACGGTGGCCTGGGACATTGCCGATAACATGACGCTGCACTCGCTGACCGGATATCGGGAGATGAGCAACTTTGGCGAGCAGGATTCCGATGGTACGCCTCTGCCTCTGTTATACACCCGCGACGTGCAGGAGAACGAATCCTTCTCGCAGGAGTTCCGCCTGGTCGGGACCACCCTGGAAGAGCGCCTCGATTACTCGGCGGGGCTGTTCTACATGGATGAGGAAGGCGATGTTTTCAATGAAACTCGAACCGGATTCGGCCCCGGCGTCAACATTGCCAAGTACCACAACGAAGCCTGGGCCGCCTACGGCCAGTTCACCTATCACTTTACCGATCGTCTCAACGCCACCTTCGGCCTCCGTTACACCGAGGAAGACCGCGAGATGGACAAGATCGCCACCTTCGGCACCAATTTCCAGCCAGCGGTGTTCTATGATGACGTGAGGGACGTTTACGCCGGCAACAACTGCACGGTGAACCCCAGCGGAACCCTCAACTGCAACAACACGCTGTTTCCCAAGGCCAGCCGCAGCTTCAGCAATGTGTCGCCCATGGTGTCGGTCAGCTACCACTGGACGGAAGACCTCATGACCTACGCCAAGGTCAGCTCCGGCTACCAGTCGGGCGGCTTCAATGCTCGCGACGCGACCTGGGCCGACTTCCAGAACGGCTTCGATGAGGAAACCATCATCGCCTATGAACTGGGCTTGAAATCCACGTGGGACAACCGTGTCCAGCTCAACGGCGCCCTGTGGTTCAGCGACTACGACGACAAACGGGTGAACCAGTTCAACACGGAAACCCTGGCCAGCATTCAACGCAATGCCGGCAAGGTAGAGATCTGGGGGGTCGAGCTGGAGATGCTGGCCCAGCTGACAGACCAGTGGCAGGTGGGCGTCAACTACGGTCACGTGAATCACCAGTTCAAGGAGTACGACTTCGTCAACCCCGATGGCTCGACGACCGATCTGTCCGGCAACTCCAACTTCCCCTACTCACCACGCAACACCGCCAGCGCCCATATCGCCTACGAGGTACCGACCGACTGGGCCCTGTTCCGCGCGCGCCTCGACTGGAGCTATCGCGACAACATGACCTTCCTGGTGCCGCAACCGGAGCGCAACTCATCCGGCCCGGTACAGCTGCTCAACGCCAGGGCGTCGCTCGATGACATCAAGGGACCCGGCAACACCTCCATGCGGGTTTCCCTGTGGGCGAAAAACCTGACCAACGAGGGCTATTGGAACTTTGGTGTAAATATCTACGACTCGTTCGGTTTCGACATCAACACCTACGGGGAGCCACGCACCTTCGGTGCCGATCTGGAGCTGCGTTTCTAAGCAGTCCACCGACACTCAGACCGGAAAAGGGCGGCTCGCGAGGGCCGCCCTTTGTCGTTCCAGCCCTCTGCTCGCGACCAGCAGCTGCCGGCCCGCCCATTTGCCATTGCCCTGCCGGTTGCGCCACTATTGATCAAATCCCTTTGAAGGGGCGCTCCAGATCTGGCACGGCCACGCACGGCCACTGTCGCCAGCGCACGGCGCCCAAAAACCGGACCCCACCATGACTCCTGCTGCCTCTGACCGTATTCCCGCCCACCTGATCGAACCTGAAGAGCCGATACGCGACCCCGCCGGCCACGCACCGGTACGCCGGCCCAACTCGGTGCGCCGCACCTCGTCGCTGGATGCGGTGTGGCCCGGCAATGACTTTGCCACCGACATGCATTTCACCGGCCGCGCGCGGGATGTTCATACCGGCCCGAAGGGCGGCACACCCGATGTGCTGATGGAGGACCGACTGACGGTACGCATCAGCCGCGACCGGGTGATCCAGGCGATCGAGTCCAGCCCGCACCGCGAGTACGTCAAGGCGCTGGTGGGCGTGAAGGGCGGCGGCCGCTTGCGCGAAGCGCTCAATCAGGCGCTGCCGGACCCGGCCGAAGGCGAGGCGCCGCTGTACCTGCTGATCGACGATCTGGCCGGTTCCAGCCTGGTGGCCATCTGGGCCTGGACCCAATGGGTGGATATGTGGAGCGACAACTTCGGCCACAAGAAGCCGGAACGAAGTGAGCAGTTGCCCACCATGGAAGGCGTCTGCATCGGCTTTCGGCCGGGCGCCAGCTCGCTCGATACCGATGGCAAGCCCCGGATCACACAGAACGCGTCACCGGTTCTGCCCCTGCAGAACCCCGAGGATCCCGAGGGCTGGCACCCGCTGCCGGAGCCGGGGGGCGTGCACTTTCGGCGGGCGCGCCGCATCGATGTGTGGCGTGACGGGGATCTCATCCGCATCGACTCCGGGTTTCAGGACAGCGCCAACACGCCCGAAGGCGGCCGTACCGCCATCCACGAGTACACGGTCACGGCGACGGCGGATGCGAAGACCCTCGAACTGCTGGAGGTCGATGCCACACCGGGTACGCTGCCCTATACCTCCTGCCCCGCCGCAACCGGCGAAATCCACCGGCTGATCGGCACGCCGCTGCACCAGTTGCGCCATCGGGTTCTGGAGCACCTGGCCGGCGTGAAGGGCTGCACCCACCTCAATGATGCCCTGCGGGCGCTGGCGGAAGTGCCGGTGCTGTTGCGGGAGCTGGATGCGCGCAGTCATGGGGAAGGCGCCCGGCGCTGATCCCGTCCGGTCCGGCTGAGGTACCGTCCGTCCTTCAGCCGGCAGCCGAGCTGCCGATATCTTGTATAGTACGGCCAATAATCCGCACAAACCGCTTGAGAAGACCGAGGTCCGCAGCCCGTGAATCAACCCTCCGCCCTCCGCAATGGCTGCGCCCAGTGTGCCGACGAACAACCGCTGGATTTCGACTTCACCATGGCCTTCCAGCCCATTGTCAACGCCCGCACCGGCACCATCTTCGCCCAGGAAGCCCTGGTGCGAGGGCTCAACAAGGAGCCGGCCGGCGAAGTATTCCGCCACGTCAACGACGACAACCTGTACCGCTTCGACCAGGCTTGCCGGATCAAGGCCATCCGGCTGGCGGCCAAACTGGGCATGACATCAAAGCTCAGCATCAATTTCATGCCCAATGCGGTCTACAAGCCGGAGCTGTGCATCCGCACCACGATGCAAACGGCCAGCGAGTGCCACTTTCCCATCGAGCAGATCATCTTCGAGACCACCGAGGGCGAGCGCGTCAAGGATCACGCCCACCTCGCCGGCATCTTCGAGCACTACAAGAGCCGTGGATTCAGCACCGCCATCGATGATTTCGGCGCCGGTTACTCGGGTCTCAACCTGCTGGCCGAGTTCCAGCCCAATATCGTCAAGCTGGACATGGCGCTGATTCGCGACATCCACCAGCACAAGAGCCGCAAGGCCATCGTGCGTGGCGTGGTTCAGGTCTGCAGCGAGCTGGATATCGACATCATTGCCGAGGGCATCGAGAACCGGGAAGAGCTGCTGGTGCTGCGCGAGCTGGGCATCGAGCTGTTCCAGGGCTTCTACTTTGCCCGCCCCGCCTTCGAAAGCCAGGCCCAGGTTCCCGCCGAGCTGTTCGCCGGGCTGGGATAAGCCCACAGTTCCACCCGTAAAAAACCCTCCCCGAGACCCGATCAGGTCAACCCGTCGATCCGGGCAGTATCCGTGCGCCGCCGAGGCCCGGTATCATGGCTGCAGATTCCAAACCTTTAACCGATAACGATTGGAGAGCACTCATGACCCGGATTCTGGAGGGCGTTCGCGTATTGGAAGTCGCCCAACACACCTTTGTGCCCGCTGCCGGCGCCATTCTCGCCGACTGGGGCGCCGACGTGGTCAAGATCGAGCACCCGACCCGCGGCGACACCATGCGCGGCTTTCGCAGCACCGGCGGCGTGGCCCACAACCCCAACCGCCATACCCTGGTGGAACACGCCAACCGCGGCAAGCGCAGCGTGGGGGTGGATGTGTCCACCGCCGAAGGCCAGCAGTTGATCTACGAGATCGCCAAAACGGCCGATGTGTTTCTCACCAACTACCTGCCGGCCCAACGCCAGAAGCTGAAGCTGGATATCGAGCACATCCGCGCCGCCAACCCGGACATCATCTACGCCCGCGGCAGTGCCTACGGCGACAAGGGCCCGGAGCGCAATGTGGGCGGTTTCGACGGCACCGCCTACTGGACCCGCAGTGGCGTCGGTTATTCCTTTTCGCCGGAAGGGCTGGACGGCCCGCTGGGGCAGGGCATTCCCGCGTTCGGCGACTGCACCGGCGGCATGAATATCGCCGGCGGCATTCTCGGCGCGCTGTTTCACCGCGAGCGCACCGGCAAGGCGCTGGAGATGGACGTGTCGCTGATGAGCACCGCGTGGTGGTCCGCCGGCTCCGGCATGGCCCAGGTGATGGAAACCGGCCTACTGCCGCGCAGCCGCATGCCGGCCCAGGGCGGCGGCTCGCCGGGCAACCCGTTCATGGGCAATTTCACCACCAGCGACGGCGGCACCATCAACTTCTGCATCCTGACGCCGGGCCCCTACATCCGCGACACCTTTGAACACCTGGGCATGCCCGAGGCGGCGGACGATCCGCGTTTCGCCACCGTGGAAGCCCTCATGGACAACTGGGCCGAAGCCGCCGCTCTGGTGGTCAAGGCCATCGCGGGCAAGCCCTTCGACTACTGGTGCCAGCACCTGAAAACCCTGCGCGGCCAGTGGGCACCCTTCCAGAGCCTGGAAGATCTAGCCCGCGATGAACAGGCACTGGCCAACGACATGCTCGTGGAAGTGGAGGCCGTCGATGGTGGGGCACCTATCAAGCTGGTGCGCCCGCCCGTGCAGTATGACCATGCGCCGATCACCACCACCCGCGCGCCTCAGGCAGCGGAGCATACCGAGCTGTTTCTGATGGAAATGGGGCTGGATTGGGATCGCATCGAGCAACTCAAGAGCGGCAAGGTGATCGCCTGACGACCATGACCCATCTTGGCCACTACGACTACATCATCGTCGGCGCCGGCAGCGCCGGCTGCGTGCTCGCCAACCGCCTGTCCCGCGA
>JBJHAZ010000128.1:0-6291 GCA_050485225.1 Gammaproteobacteria bacterium | reverse complement strand
CCTCGTAGTCCTCGAGGGAGATCATTACCACGGATTGCGACTTGTTCCGCGTGATGATCACAGGGGAATGGTCTTCACAGACCTGTTCCATGGTTTTTGCTAGATTGGTTCTAGCGGCTGTGTAGCTGATGGCATCCATAACGCTTTCCTGTACAGGATATTGATCATGTACAGAATAGCGTACGCCGAAGGATTTAACAATCGGCTGCACAGTGATCGATTTTCCGCCGCTTCGCGGCTCCATACCGCGCGTGAGCCGGGGAGGGCGTTATGTTTCTTGACCGCACCTGTTAACTGGTGCTATTAATAGTGCCCAATCGTTGGCTGGGTAATCACTATGCAAGTGAAATTTTCCGAGGATGTCGTGCCTCTATCAGACCTGAAGATCAACCCCGGAAAGGTGGTTGGTCGAGCGCAGGATACGCATCGCCCCATCCTGCTTACCAGTCGTGGCCGTGGCATAGCTGTGGTGCAGGGGCTCGAGGATTATGAGAGAACCGCAGAGGAATTGCGGTTTGTCAAGGCGGTAGCGAAGGGGCTTATTGATGCTCGCGAGGGCAACACCGTATCGCTGGAGGACGCCAAGAAAACGCTGGGCATCAAGTAAATGGAATTACGCATCGCACAGTCCGCCCTTGAGGACTTACGGGCTATTCAGGGGTACTACAAAGAGCAGGATGTGCCGCATATCGGTGATGATTTCGTGGCTGCTATCCTGAGGCATAGTGAACTGCTTCAAATCCACCCTGATGCTGGCCGCATTGTTCCTGAGTTCAATCTGGATCATATTCGCGAATTGATCCACGCGCCGTTTCGAATTGTCTATCTCAGGCAGGCTAAAGAGGTTGTGCTCATCCGAGTCTGGCGGAGTGAGAGGCAGCTCGAATTACCAGCAAACGAAATATAACCAAGCCATGCACCGGTTCCAAAACTGCCGCAAAGCTTCACGTTAGCATTGGTCGTAGTGTCCACCAATAGCGAAGATATAAATCGACTGATCATCGAAACGATATATCAAACGGTCTTTCTGCGAGATTCGTCTTGACCAAAAGCCGGAGAGGTTATGCTTGAGCGGCTCAGGCTTGCCGCTGCCGACAGCAGGGTCGTCGCAGCGAATGAGTTCTTTGATAATTTTTCGCGTAGCGTCGTGCAGTTTTTTGTCCTTTTGGCGCATGGCTTCATACGCCTCCCAGGTCCTACCTTCAAACACCAGTGATCTCATCCATTTGCTCTTTTGTAGGCGTGTATCCTTTACGCTCGGTATGGGTGTTGATCGACTCTGCCAGCTGCCGCATCAAGCTGCTGTTTTGCAGGACGTACAGCGTTTCCTGCTCGCGCTCCCAATCTTCGGCACTAAGTACAACAAAATCCTGACCAGACCGTCTGGAGACTCTGATCGGCTCATGTCGGCTAATACTCTGTTCTACAATCTTTTTCAGATTGTCCCTGAACTTGTTCACGCTGACTGTTTCCATGGTATTCACCAGTATGTGTACGGGAATGCCGTACGATTATACGCCGGCCGCCCCAACAATCTCAAGCAATCGAACGCTGAACCTCATCCGCTGGGGCGGACTGTAATAACCCAGCCGTTTCATTACACTAAAGCAGCTTAAGGCTGAAACACCGCGCCGGGTCATCACACCCCCGGCCACCCCGCCGGCACCACAAACACCCGATCCCTCTCGATCCAGCTCTGGCCATCCGGGTCGCGGCCCATGATGGCGAACAACCTGGGAGATCGACGCGCCACCACGGCCGCCAGGGCGCTTTGGGCTGCCTGCGGATCAGGCGGGTGGGGCTGGGCCCAGGGGCCGAGCCAGTGGGGTTTTTCGAGCAGTACCCAGTTATCGCTGACTGCTTGTTGTGCCTGTTGGGCGAATAGCCAGCGCCCGCGCAGGTGGTCTTCGGCGACGTAGCCGGATGGTTCGGCGCCGGGGGTGGCGGGGTGGAACAGGTAGCCGGGCATGTAGACGGCGGGTGTTATCGCTTGGTTGATGCCGAGCCGGCTCAATTCGGCGCGGGTCTCGGGCAGGTCGGTGAGGCGGCTTTGATGGTCGAGCAGTCGGCGGGTCTTGATGTCGAGCCGGTCGCGGGAGTTGGGCCCGTACCAGCGGGTTTGGCCGGGGTTATCGAGGTGGCCCAGGTAGAATTTGACGGCGATCTCGTGATGCTCCACCCGTTGGCTGTGGGGGTTGCGCAGCAGGAAGTCGAGTTCACCCAGGGTGCGTTCGCTGTTTCGCACCGGCAGGTTGCGGGCGATCAGTTCCCACCCCAGCAGGTCGCGCATGAGGATTTCGTAGAGGGTTTCGAAGTAGATACCGAGCCGGCGGGGCATGGGTCGGGAGAAGGCTTCGGGCCGCTGCGCGGGGTGGCAATCCCAGTCGTCGAGGGTGGTGATGATATCGACGGAGAGTTCGCTGCCGGGGTCGAATCGCCAGGGTGTGCGCAGCAGTTGGGGTGCGGTCAGCATCCAGGCGAGGTGGCGGATCGCGGGGGTCTTGAAGTCGGCAGGGTTCAGTGACATCACTTGGTTCCTGTGGGTTTGGGCGGCGCCTAAGACCTGCGTACATTTGCCGGCAGGGTACCCAGCCTCTATAGTTTGGGTCGGCGCGGCCCGACCGCGACAGACACCCATCAGGGACAATACCAACACAGGGACCCAGCATGAAACTTGTATCTTCCCGACGCTTGCTTGCCGGCCTGATCATCGGCGTTGCCACGACCGCTCAGGCGCAGCAGTTTTCCACCACCCCGGAGCCGGGTCTCTGGCGCACCGAGGTGCAATCCGAAATCAACGGCCAGGACATGATTGCCGCCATGCGCGAGGTTCAGGCCGCACTTCTGGCCGATATGCCGCCCGAGCAACGTGCGTTGGCCGAGGCCTTCATGGAGGACGAGATGCCCGGCGTGGAGATGGAATGCCTCTCCCCCGAGGATCTCGACGGCATGGGCGACATGAATCACCTGATCGGTGAAATGCGCGCCGAGATGCCGGGCTGCGACCTCAACATCGACGAAACCGGGCGGGATCACCTGGTGTTCTCGGGCAGCTGCCGCAACCACGAGGGCTTCACCGGCGATATCGGGGGCGAGGTGCGCATGGTCAGCGCCCGCGAAATGCGTCAGGTGTTCGAGGGCTCCGGCGAGTATGAGATGGGCGAGGGCGGTATGCCCGGTCTCGGCGAGCTGGACGGCAAGGTCACCATGAAGAACACCGTGGTGTCGCGCTGGATTTCCGAGGATTGCCAGTACTGACCCCCTTGATGTAATACCCTCCACGCCCCGCCCTGTCCGGCCGGTTATCCCGGTGCGGCAGGGCGGGACGTGTCTGGCGGACCGCGCCTGCCGCTCTTTCTCTGCCCGCTTTGATCCTCGCCCCGATACCCGCCCCGAACCAGCATCTATATCAACCTTTATATCAACCCATGCACCAATCCCATCCACAGGCCCATGCCGATCATCATGAGGTTTTCGGTGAGCGACACGAAGCCGAGCGGGACATTGCTTGAACCGCCGACGCAGGCGCACTTGAGCTGCCGCCGGTCGATGTAGACGGCCTTGAACACGGAGACGGCGCCGATGGTGCCGATGAACAGGGCGACGGGCACCGAGATCCAGTTGAGAATCCCACCCACCATCAGCACCCCGGCGAGCCCTTCGGCGAAGGGGTAGACGTACCCGTAGGGTACCCATCGGCGGGCAAGCAGGTCGTAGTTGAGGAACATGGTGGCGAAGCTCTCGACGTTCTGGAGCTTGAGCAGCGCCAGGGCCACCATCGACAGGGCAATGAACCATTCGGCCGCCTGCACCGACAGGGCTGTCCCGAGCAGGGAGTGGCTCAAGACCAGCGCGGTCAGTGCGGTCAGGGAGAACAGGGCGATCACTGGCCGGTAGGTGGGTTCGTCGGGGTCCTTGACGGGCTTGCCGAGGTGTCGGCGCAGGTCCTCGTAACCGCCGATGCGTTCCCCATCGATGAACACCTGCGGTGTGGTGTCCACGTGGTGCTTGTGCTTGAAAGCCTCGATTTCCTCGCGGGAGGTCAGGTGATGGTCCTCCACCCGGTAGTGGGACCGCCGCAGCAGGTCGAGTGTCTTCAGACCGTGTGGGCACAGGTGGTGCTCGGTCATCATGCGGTACAGCACGGCCTGTTTGCGGTCGGATGCCATGGGGTCGTCTCCATCAGCCAGGGGTGTGGCGACAGTATAGACCCCATGGGCTGGGTGCCCGTCAAGCCTTGCGAGTACTCACTCCCGAGTCGTGGCGCGCCACAGCGATGTTTCCCGCGACGGGCCGACCGGCTGTGGTGGATTATGGTTACTTCTGGTTACTTGGCGATCTCGGTGATCTTGGAGCCTTCCAGGGTCAGGTTGTACATCAGGCCCTGGTTGGAATAGATGAAGCCGATGATGGGCTGTTGCAGCGTCTGTGAGCTGAGGGTGCCGCCGGCACCGAGGGTGGCAACGGCCACGCTGCCGTCCACGCCCGCTTCCCAGCCGCGGCTGGAGCGGAATGTCTGCAGCGCGTCGTCGGTCATGAACATGATGACCTGGGCCTTGCGCTGCACACCGATCTGGAAGCCGATGGAGGCGGAGGCGATGTTGTAGTACGCGACCGGCTGGTTGTTGATCAGCAGGGCGCCTTCGCCGAATTCGCCACCGATGCCCAGTCCGGCCTTGTAGACCCGCGGGAACACCAGGATGCCCTTGGCGTTGGCACCGAGTTCCCCGGCGGCCGAGGATTCTTCGTAAAGGGTGTTGAGTGCTTCGCGCACGTTGGCGTCGAGTTCGTCACGGCTGGGGTTGACGGCCCAGGCCGGCAGTGCGATCAGCAGGGCGAGAGCGGTAGCGATGAGGTGCTTCATGGTGTTGTTCTCCGGTTATGGCGATCCCCCGGGTGCCCGTCGCACCTGCTGTTTCGACGGTACCCGGGGGTGATGCGCGGGTTATTTCTGGATTTCGGTGATCTTCGACCCTTCCAGGGTCAGGTTGTACATCAGCCCCTCGTTGGAAAAGACAAAGCCGATGATGGGCTCCTGCAGGGTCTCGGTGCTGAGACTGCCGCCCGCGCCCAGGTTGGCAATGGCGACACTGCCGTCCACGCCGGCTTCCCAGCCGTCGCTGTTGCGAAAGCGGTCGAGCGCTTCCTGGGTCATGAACATCAGCACCTGGGTCATGCGTTGGGCGCCGAGTTGGAACCCGATGGAGGCGCCGGCGGTGTTGTAGTAGGCCACCGGCTGGTTGTCGATCAGCAGCGCACCCTCGCCGTACTCGCCGCCGATACCGACACCGGCCTTGTAGACGTGCGGGAATACGAGAATACCCTTGGCGTTGCCGCTCACTTCCCGAGCGGCGGAGGATTGCTCGTACAGGTTTTGCAGTGACTCCTGTACCCGGGCGTCGAGTTCCTCGCGGCTGGTGTTGACCGCCCACGCGGGCAGGGCGAGCAGCAGGGTCAGTGCGGTGGCAATAAGTCGCTTCATGATGTGATCTCCGTTTCAGTATGACGAGCGGGTCGATATTGATCTAACGCTGAATGATCACGATTGATGACGTCAGGGTTCTGACAAGCGGGTCATGGTGGCTCCCTCCGTGCGGTTGATTCAGCAACCTGTCAGTAAGTGGTGTCGTCCATGGTGTGCTTGCGGGCCATGAAGCCGCGCACCGCATTGAGAATCTGGCGACAGGTGATCTGCCCCACCAGCTTTTGCCCCTCCACCACCGGAATGCGGCGCCGGTGGTGCTTGAGCATCCGGCTGGCCACGTCCACGATGTCCTCGCCACCGTCGGCCACTTCCACCGCGTCGGTCATGTACTCGCGCACGTTGCCCGCTTCGGTCTTGTTGTAGGTGGCGCTGAGTATGGCGCGCAGGCAGTCCACCTCCGACAACATCCCGACCAGGTTGTGCTCGTGGTCGATGACGCACAGCCCGGATACCTGCCGGGCGATGATCTGGTCGATGGCGTCGTAGATGCTGGCATCGGCGAACACGTGGGGCGGATTGTGCTGCATGCAGTCACGGATCTGTACCGACTGAAGCATGGGTGCTCTCCTTTGGGGCCGTGTTTGAAGAATAGTTCAATCGCAGGGTGTTGATTCACCTCTCGCTGCGGAACGGCAGCAACTCGCGGGCCTGTTCCAGGTGACGGTCGATCATCAGGCCCTCGTGGCGCAGAAAGTCGCCGATGGCATTGCCGAAGCCGGGATGGGCAATCCAGTGCAGCGAGCAGGTTTCCACCGGCTCGAAGCCGCGCAGCAGCTTGTGTTCCCCCTGGGCGCCGGCGTCGAAGC
>JBJHAZ010000127.1:0-6301 GCA_050485225.1 Gammaproteobacteria bacterium | reverse complement strand
CCTGTTGGCGTCGGTGGAAGGCGACAAGGTCGGCCTGGTGGCCGGTGTCACCAAGCCGGTGACCGACCGCATCAAGGCCGGTGACATCATGAAATCCGTGGCCCCGCTGGTGGGTGGCAAGGGCGGTGGCCGTCCCGACATGGCGCAGGGTGGCGGCACCGACAGCGCGGCGGTCCCCGCCGCCATCGAGGCCGCCTATCGCTTTATCGAGGAGCGCCTGAGCGCCTCCTGACGGCCGCTGAAAATTGCCGGCGGACCCTGTTAACTTCCGCCGGCTTTTGGTGTTAAATGGCCGCCGTTTTGCCACCCATCAGCGGGTGTCAACCCCTGTCCGTTCATTAAGCAGGATTTGCGATGAGCCTGATCGTTCAAAAATACGGTGGCACTTCCGTGGGTACACCCGAGCGCATTGCCGCGGTGGCCGACAAGGTGGCGGGTTTCCGCGCCGAGGGCCATGACGTGGTCGTGGTGGTGTCCGCCATGAGCGGCGAGACCAACCGTCTCGTCTCGCTGGCCCAGCAGATGCAGGAAGTGCCCACGCCTCGGGAGATGGACGTGCTGCTGTCCACCGGCGAGCAGGTCACCATTGCGCTGCTGTCCATGGCGTTGCACCAGCGCGGCCTCGATGCCCGATCCTATACCGGTGCCCAGGTCCGCATCCTCACCGACAACGCCCACACCAAGGCCCGCATCCAGGAGATCGACGAGCACCGCATGCGCGACGATCTGGCCGCCGGGCGGGTGGTGGTGGTGGCCGGTTTCCAGGGTATTGATCCGGACGGCAACATCACCACCCTGGGCCGCGGTGGCTCCGATACCACGGCGGTGGCGCTGGCTGCCGCCCTCAAGGCCGACGAGTGCCAGATCTACACTGACGTGGACGGCGTCTACACCACCGATCCCCGCGTGGTGGACTCGGCCCGTCGTCTCGACCGCATCACCTTCGAGGAAATGCTGGAAATGGCGAGCCAGGGCTCCAAGGTGTTGCAGATCCGCTCGGTGGAGTTCGCCGGCAAGTACAAGGTTCCCCTGCGGGTGCTGTCCAGCTTTCAGGACGGCCCCGGCACCCTGATCACTCTCGAGGATGACGACGATATGGAAAAGCCCGTAGTTTCAGGTATCGCCTTTAACCGGGACGAAGCCAAGCTGACCGTGGCGGGCATTCCCGACACCCCCGGCGTGGCCTACCGCATCCTCGGTCCCATCAGCGACGCCAACATCGAAGTGGACGTGATCGTGCAGAACGTGGGCGAGGACGGCTCCACCTCACTGACCTTCACCGTGCATCGCAACGAGCTGGCCAAGGCGCGCCAGATTCTCGACGGTGTGGCCAAGGAGCTGGGTGCCAAGTCCGTGTCCACCGATGACAGGATCGCCAAACTGGCCATCGTCGGTGTGGGTATGCGCTCCCACGCCGGTGTGGCGGCACGCATGTTCGAGGCGCTGGCGAAGGAAAACATCAATATCCAGATGATCTCCACCTCCGAGATCAAGATCACCGTGGTGGTGGACGAGAAGTACCTGGAGCTGGCGGTGCGTGCGCTGCATTCCGCCTTCGAGATGGACCAACCCGATCGCGTCGAGTGATCTCAGCCCTGGCGTGGCAGCCAGGGTGTTTCCTCACCGGCGTCGTGCGCCAGGGTCCGCGCTACCACGAACAGCCAGTCCGAGAGGCGGTTGAGGTAGCGCGGGCCGAAGGTTTCCTGCTCGCCCACGGGCGGTTCCTGCTCCAGCAGGGCGTTCAGTGAGCGCTCGGCCCGCCGGCATACGGCCCGCGCCACATGGGCGTGGGCGGCCGGCAGCCCGCCGCCCGGCAGGATAAAGGACTTCAGGGCCGGCAGGCGGTCATCCAGTGCGTCGATCCAGCGTTCTACGATAGTGACCTGCTCGGCCGACAGGCGCGGCGGGCGGCCCGGTGAAGCCAGCTCGGCGCCCAGCTCGAACAGTTCGGTCTGGACCTCACGGCACATGCCGTCCAGTTCGCCGGGCGCGGCGATCGCCGCACGCAGCAGGCCCATCCAGGCGTTCAGCTCGTCCACGTCACCGATGCAGTGAATGCGCAGATTCGACTTGGCACGCCGTTCGCCGCCGACCAGGCCGGTGGTGCCACGATCGCCGGTGCGGGTGTACAGTCGGCTCATTGCACAGACTCCTTGTGTCCCGGTGTCAGCGAAGCCCGGGCTTGGATGATGGGTTGATGCGTCTGACCCGACGGGCCCGGTGCCGGTGGGAAAGAACCGCTTCGGCGGGTTATTATCCACGCCCGTTTTACAAATAACCACCGCTCGCGCACCAGGATACCTCCACCATGGACCCATCCCGTATCGATGCACCCCGCGACCTGCCCGGTGAGGGCTGGCGTGTCTATCTCAAGCCCCGGGTGCTGGGGATGCTGTTTCTGGGGTTTTCGGCCGGTCTGCCGTTGCTGCTGGTGGGCGGCACCTTCACCGCCTGGCTGCGGGATCTCGGTATCGAGCTGGCGGCCATCGGTTTTCTCAGCTGGGTAGGCATGGCCCACTCCATCAAGGTGCTGTGGGCGCCGATCATCGACCGGGCGCCGGTGCCGCTGCTGACGCGCTGGCTGGGCCGACGGCGGTCGTGGATGCTGCTGGCACAGCTGGTCATCGCCGGCTCGCTCCTCGGTATGGCGTTCACCGATCCCCGCGACCATCTCGGCCTGATTGCGCTCTGGGCGATCCTCGCCGCCTTCGGGTCGGCCACGCAGGACGTGGCCATGGACGCCTACCGGGTCGAAGCCGAGGCCCGGCATCGCCAGGCGGCCATGGCAGCCACCTATGTGACCGGCTACCGCGTGGCCATTCTCGCGGCGGGCGCGGGGGCGTTGCACCTGGCGGCCCTCGACAGCTGGACCCTCGCCTATGCGGCCATGGCCGTGCTGATGGGGGTGGGCATCATTACGACCCTGATCGTCGCCGAGCCGGAAGTGCACGTCAGTCGCGACACGGTACTGTTCGAGCAGCGTGTCGGCGCGTATCTGGCCAGCACCGCCCACAACGGCTGGCGCCGCGATCTCACCGCCTGGTTCATCGGGGCCGTGGTCTGCCCCTTTACCGAATTCTTCCAGCGCTACGGCAAGGTGGCGCTGCTCATCCTCGCCTTTATCGCCACCTTCCGCATCAGCGACATCTTCATGGGCGTGATGGCCAACCCGTTCTACCTGGACCTCGGGTTCACCAAATCCCAGATCGCCAACATCGCCGCAGCCTTCGGGCTGGCGATGACGCTGACCGGGGCGGCACTGGGCGGCGTTCTGGTGGCTCGCTTCGGGATTGCACCCATCCTGCTGTTCACCGCCTTCATGGCGCCGGCGACCAATCTGACCTTCGCCTGGCTGGCCACCATCGGCGCCCAGGAATACGGTCTGGTGCTGGCCATCATCGCCGACAATGTCACCGGCGGGCTCGCCATCTCGGTGTTCATCGCCTATCTGTCCAGCCTCACCAATACCGCCTACACCGCCACCCAGTACGCCCTGTTCAGCTCGCTGATGACCCTGCCGGGCCAGTTTGCGGCCGGGTTCACCGGCCTGCTGGCTACCCATGTGGGCTGGGTCGGTTTCTTCCTGATCACGGCGGCCACGGGATTGCCGGCGATCATCCTGGCGGCGGTACTGCTGCGGGTCGCCCACCCCGACCGAATGCGCCGACCGGGCATCGACTGAAGGGCGGACGCCGATAGCAAGCGCGCGGATGAAGGGGTAGAATCCCGTGTCTGACAGATAACGCATTGTTTCGGGCGACCAGGCTGGCCGTCCGCCCGGCAGGGAACGCCGGGAAGTCACCCCTCAATCAGCTAAGGAGAACTTCATGGCGCGCGGCGTGAACAAAGTCATTCTCATCGGCAATCTGGGCGCCGACCCGGAAACCCGCTATCTCCCCAGTGGCGGCGCGGTGGCCAACGTCAATATCGCCACCAGCGAATCCTGGAAGGACAAGCAGAGCGGTCAGATGCAGGAACGCACCGAGTGGCACCGGGTGGTGTTCTTCAACCGCCTGGCCGAGATCGTCGGCGAGTACCTGAAAAAGGGCTCCAAAGTGTACATCGAGGGCTCGCTGCGCACCCGCAAATGGCAGGACAAGGAAGGGCGCGACCAGTACACCACCGAAATCGTCGCGAGCGAAATGCAGATGCTCGATTCCCGTGGCATGGGCGGTGGCAACTACGACAACCAAGGCATGGGTGGCGGACAGCAGCCTGCGCCCCAGGCCCGCCAGCAGGGCGGCGGTGGCCAGTCGTTCGACAATCGCGGTGCTGCCGCGGCAGGGGGCAACCAGGGACGAGGCCAGGAGAACAGCCCGCCGAGCTTCGACAACTTTGACGACGATATACCGTTCTAGAGTTGACCTTGTCTTAAATTGTAAAATAAATTCATTTAAAGCCCTGTTTATCAGGGCTTTTTTGATTGAGCTTTGGGTAAGATGTAAAAACCGATAGCTATACCTGAAGAAGCGGGAAAACCGCCGTTACCGCTGAGGGCTTGGCCGATCAGCGCGGATAACGATCCCGCAGTGCCGCAAATGCCGTCCCCGGCCCGCTGGCCAGACGTTGCTCGATCATGTCGCAGACCTCGTCAGGGGTGTACTTGTCGGTATCGATCTCCAGGTCGGAGAGATCGTTGGCGTAGACTGCGTCGTAGAACCAGGGTCGCAGCCGATCCAGGCGCTCCCTGGATTTCCGGGCCTGTTCGGAGTCGTAACTGGAATTGGCGAAGCGGTTGCCGATCTCGCGGTTGGCGACGCGCTCCATCAGCACCTCGTAGGGCGGCTTCAGGGTGACGAACAGGACCGGCAGGTCCTGCAAGCGCCAGATGCAGTCCTGCAGCATGGGCGGGTCTGTCATCAGCAGGTGGTCGAGAATGATGTTGCAGCCCTCTCGCGACGCGGCCGCAACCCACTCGTGGAAGACGCCGAACGCCTTTGTCCCCCATTCCCCGAAACTCCAGCGCAGAGGGCCATCCGGATCGTCGTCGTGCCAGGGGTGGGCATGAATGCCGTTGCGGCTGCTTTCGCCGTGGTGGCCGAATTGGCGCGGCATTGTGGAACCCAGGAAGTGATCGATGCCGTAGACGAGCCAGAAGTCGTTGGACCGCTTGGCGAAGAGGTCGCAGGCCGTGGATTTGCCGGAACCCGAGGTGCCGTTGATGATAATGATTTGACCAGCCAACGCGGCTTTCCTGTATTCGGTTTCTTATCGAGCCAGCTTCAGCTCGCCACGGGCAATACTGCGGAAGCGTGCGGCATTGCAGAACTCCTGGTTGTCGCCCCAGTGGGTGACGCCATCCACATCCCACTCCAGCAGTGACCACACTACGGTGCGGTCGCTGTAGCCGGTGAAGACGAGGCCTTCATCGAGTCTACCCCGCGCGGTGAGGGTTCTGCCCAGGGTGTCGGTGGCTTCGAAGACAACCCGCTTCGGGCCGTATTGAGCGTACTCCTCCACCCGGCGGGTGCCGGATGCCAGGCTCGCCATTTCGCCGTCCCGCCACAGGAAGCCGCCACCGCTGATCAGCGTCTGCTCGGCGCCTTCCCCCTTGGCGATGGCATGAAAGGCGCTGCCGTCGGCAATGCCCCAGAAATAGCCGCCGGTGGACCCCTTGGAATAGACCCGGGGGCCGTAGGAAGTATCCCGCATGGAGTGGCAGTCGATGGCGTGATATTCGCCGTTCAGCCACAGGTCGCCGCGCAGCCGGCCGGGCTGCTCCATGTGAAATTTCTGCGCCGCCTGCTGGGCGGGGTCGCTGCTTTTCAGCACATGCATCGGGGCGCTGGCCTGCCACTCCAGGTCGAACTTGAGGCCATCGTTGTCGTAGCGAATGCTGTAGCGGGTCAGTGGCTCCAGCACCTTTACCGACAGGCTATTGTTGGCGGTCATGTCGAACTTTTTCGCGCCCGGCGGAATCGCCTGCAGGTTGCTCCAGTTGTAGTGGAGGCAGTTCCACACGTAGGTGCCGGATGGATCCCACAGCACCGGGCCGCCATTCAATTGGTTCATGTTGGGGCGGAAGTAATACTGGATAAAGCCGTGCTTGCGCTGCTCGGGGATGGTGATGGAGAACCAGACGCTCTCGTTCCAGTAGGGGTTGTCGCCGGGGTTGTCGTAGAGCCGGTCGGCCTGGGGGAGTTCCTGCATTTGGGTATCCGTCGGTCTTCGCTGTTGATGCGGTGGGTTATTTTTCTACATCGAGCCGCAGGCGGGTGAGCTTGAGTGAGGCCATGCGCCACACCCCGTTTTCCTTGCGGAAGGTATCGTGGTAGTGGCCGCGGCCGACAATGGACTTCCA
>JBJHAZ010000126.1:0-6310 GCA_050485225.1 Gammaproteobacteria bacterium | reverse complement strand
TCATACCGCTGGCCAGTGTGGCCATGGCGAAGAGAGCGATCAGGGGTGTTCTCATGGGCTGGACTCCGACGGGGTCATGGATCGGGGCTGGAACTGTAAGGCCAAATCGTGAAAATGGGTAGAGCGGTTGCCAAAAAAAGGGAGCCTTTCGGCTCCCAAAAAATCCACAGAGGTTGGATGAAGAAATGCGTCGATGGGGTCAGCCGGTTATTCGGCTGACTTGCGGGCCTTGGCGGCGCGCAGGTCGTCCCAGGCGATCAGCGAGCCGAGCGCGCCGACGACTCCAAGCACTGCATACATGATCACTGATACGGTCATAGGGCACCTCCCGTTGCGTAGTCTGTCAACGGCAGTAGAGTCTGGTTTGCCGTTGTGTATGGTGTCCATTATGGTGAAACGCAGGCATGATTCAAATGTATTAGAATTATTCGAGTCATAACCGCTGGTTATTTTTTTCGGTCTTCATCGGAACCATGCTGTCACTGCCGGAAGGAGTATTCCCATGATCGATCTGTACCGATTGCAGGCCATAGAGGCCATAGAGGCCATCAAGCAGGCCAAGGCGCGCTATTTTCGCGGCGTGGATACCGGTGATGGCGCGCTGGTGCGCAGCGTCCTCGCCGAGGATTGTGTGCTCGACTATCGCGGCTGTTGTACCGACCCCGTCAGCGGGGTGGATTACCTGCCGGCCATGAATGTGGTGTTGCGCGGTCGCGATGCCTGGTCGTCCGAGGGCTTTGCCCGCTCCGGCATCGTCAGCGTGCACCAGGGTGGTAATTTCGAAGTGACCTTTGTCAGCGACACTCTGGCCGAGTCGATCTGTACCATGACCGATCGCCTGTTCATGCCGGCCGGCGCGCCGTTCGAGCAGCTCACCGGGCATGGGTACTATCACGACACCTGGGAACATGACGGTGATGGCTGGATGCTCAAGGCGCTGCGGATTGCACGGTTGCGGGTAGCGGCTGCCTGATCTGGTGCTGCCTTTGTGCATGCCTTATGCTTTCTGTCATCACAACCAAGGAATCCAGTGCTATGGGCTTTGAGCCGACCGGTGGCGACTCGGCTGCCCCCTGGTGGCACCCGCGCTCCATTCCCGAATCCCACACCCTGCGTTGCCAGATCGGGCCGCTGGCGCTGTCGGTGTGTCACGGCGGGGGTGAGTGGCGGCTGTCCTGGAAGCAGGGTGCCGAGGACAGCATCGACCACCAGGAATCGTTGACGCTCGAGCAGCACGTGCTCGACGAAGAGAAAATGGAACGCCATGTGTTCAAGGGCAGCACCGACCTGTTGCAGTTGCGGCCGCGACTGCTCGACAGGCCGGTGGTCATCCGTCCCCGCCAGCCGATCTTTCTCCCACCCGGTGAGTCCACCATTCTCTACCTCAGTTCCCCCCTCTGCGTGGGCATCGAGGTTAGCGAACCGGCCGTGGAGTTGCGTGAGCTGGCCATGCTGCGGCTGTCCGACACCTGGTTCGGGCCCAGTACGCGGGAGGGAGAGCTGTGCTTTGCCGGCCGGACACATGCCCGCCACGACCTGGAGTCCCTGCCACGGCGTCCGCACCGAGCCATCACACCCGTGCGGGTCGAGAACCGCAGCACCGACAAACTGCCCCTCGAGAAACTGAGCCTGCCGGTGCCCGCCCTGTCCCTGTACGGTGCGGCCGACGGTACCTTGTGGACCCAGGAGCTTGCGCTGGTGCGCAATGCCAACACCGACCACGCCAACCTCGAGATCGGCAACCCGCCCGAAGCACTGGTCGATGGGCTGGAGCTGCTGGCACCCCCGCGCAAGCCCTCCCAGCGTGGTGGGCTGGTGCGGGCGTTTGGCCTGATATTCGGCAACTGATCCTGCCTAAGACGTCCTGGAGGTTTCTTGGAAAACGGCTTTCTTGATTTCATGACCCGGCCCGGCACCCTGGCGGCGATGCGCGCCGTGGTGCTGGTGGCGGTCGGGCTGTTGCTTGCCAGTGTGTGTTCGCGGTTGATGGAAAAGGGGCTGGCAAGTCGCCTCAACCGCCATCAGATGGCGCTGGCGCGACGACTGCTGTACTACGGCATACTGGTGCTGTTTATCGCTTCGGCACTGCGTGAGCTGGGGTTCAATCTGACGCTGCTGCTCGGCGCCGCCGGGGTCCTCACCGTGGCGCTGGGCTTTGCCTCACAGACCTCAGTCTCCAACCTGATCAGCGGCCTGTTCCTGGTGGCCGAGCGCCCCTTTTCCATCGGCGACACCATTCAGGTGGGCACTACGGTGGGTGAAGTCCTGAGTGTGGATGCGCTGTCGATCAAGCTGCGCACCTTCGACAACCTGTTCGTGCGTATCCCCAATGAAACCCTGATCAAGACCGAGCTGACCAATCTGACGCGCTTTGATATACGGCGCTTCGATCTCAAGATCGGCGTCGCCTACAAGGAAGACATCCGCAAGGTCCGTGAGCTGCTGCTCAAGGTCGCCGAGGACAACCCCAACTGTCTCGACGAACCCGCTCCCATGTTCCTGTTCCTGGGGTTCGGCGCCTCATCGCTGGACCTCCAGCTGTCGGTGTGGGCTGCGCGCACCAATTTCTTCGAGCTGCGCTACAGTATCCAGACCGAGGTGAAGGAAGCGCTGGATGCCGCCGGCATCGAGATTCCGTTCCCGCACCAGTCCATCTACGTGGGCGAAGCGACCAAACCTTTCCCCGTGCGCATGGTGCGCGACGAGGACGGCCCCGACGGCGACTCGCCGGAGGAAGCCGAGGAGGCGCAGCCGGGCGGCGCGTCACCCGACCCCGAACGCCCCTGACTGAAAGACCGTGATGTACAAGGAGATTGCCATGCCCCTTTCCCGCCTGACGATTGCGATGCTCGTGTGCATCACCGCCGTCCTATCGGCCTGCGCCACCTCCCCCACGGGGCGCCAACAGATCCTGCTGGTGTCGGACGCGCAGATGAACCAGATGGGCGAGCAGGCGTTCACCCAGCTTCGCGAGGAGAACCCGGTCAGTACCGACCAGGCCAAGACCCGCTACGTCAACTGCATCGCCGATGCCATCATTCCCGTAGTGGACGGCAACTACAGTTGGGATGTGGCCGTCTTCGACGATGACTCGGTCAACGCCTTCGCGCTGCCCGGCGGCAAGATCGGCGTCTTTACCGGTCTGCTGCGGGTGGCGGAAAACCAGCACCAACTCGCGGCGGTCATCGGTCACGAGATTGCCCACGTGACCGCTCGCCATTCGGCAGCCCGTGTGTCCAGTCAGATGGCTACCCAGCTGGGTGTGTCGGTACTGGCCACCACCACCCGCATGGACCCGCGCGTGATCGGCATGGGCGCCGACCTGCTGCTGACCCTGCCGTATTCCCGCGGCGACGAATCCGAAGCCGATCGGCTGGGCCTGGAGTACATGGCCCGTGCCGGTTTTGATCCGAGGGAGAGCGTGGCCCTGTGGCGCAACATGGAGCGTGAGGGAGGCGCACGTCCCGCCGAGTTCATGTCGACCCACCCCGCACCCCAGACCCGCATCCAGGACCTGGAACGCCGCATGAGCGATGCGGTCATGCTGTACGAACAGGCGCGAGCCCAGGGGCGGCGCCCCAACTGTCGACTCTGAATGGGGCCGGGGCGGGTGACCGGGTGCGCCGGTCGAAACTCCGGGCCGAGCTGCGTGGGGGATGGTTTGCCGATAAATCGTGGTTTTGGTTGTCACGGCCCCGGGGGGCACATACAATTTCGGCCTTCGATCTCCTGCCCGGATGGCGAAATTGGTAGACGCAAGGGACTTAAAATCCCTCGGTGGGTGACCACCGTGCCGGTTCGACCCCGGCTCCGGGCACCAATGATCTAATAAAATCAATGCGTTGAGTGCAATATTGGTTCTGTCCCGCCAAAGGTGCCACAATCGTAAGGCTTCACCCTGCCGCAATGTCCTGAAGTCCTGCCAGACACAAAAAACCCGGCTCGGGGCCGGGTCTTGGAGTTGTGTCTACTGCCAATATCTATCAGCGTGCGCCCCCTCATTGTCTGGCAGCCAGCTGGCGAAATGCCTCTGGCCCCTGAGAGGAAAGATAGGCTCGAAATTTTGCGGCAACTTGAGGCCGCAAATATGGTTGCTGCCTGCAAGAAATAGCATTCAGAAAAGCTTTGACCTCAGCCGCTTCTTGAGTTGAAAGCCATGTACGCTCTTGCTTATTCATAGTTCAATCCTCGAATCGAGTGGTGGTCTCAGGTTCTATCTAGTTCCCTGGACCAACGCTTCAGGCGCTTCAGAATTCCATCATTCCGCACCCTGTAAACAGCCAATGTGCCGGCCGTACTTCTGAGCACAACATACTGCTTGCCCTCCAGCTCCTCGCAGCCGCTCAAGGATTCGCTGGGTTGCTCGCGTTCGCCCGCTCGGAAGTAGGCTGCGATTGCTCGTGTGTATAGGTCTCCTGTCATTGCCTCTCCTCTGATTGGAACTCTTGGGAGCTTAGCTTTTCAAGCTTAGCTTGTCAAACAGAGTTTAAGGCATGAGGATTTATCACCCGGCTTGGGGGCGGCCGTCATTCTCGAACCGAGAGACTATCTGCCAAGCTATGTCAGGGTGAGCCTTGGCCGCCTCTGTAAGCTGGGCCAGTGCGTCCTCGGACACTTGGCTATCCGATATAACACGCTCCAGTGCGGCGCAGAAGGCCTTTACCCCCTGGGCCTCCTGATTTTCAATCGTTTGCATATTCACGGTCTGTCCCCTCTGGTTGGTGGTCACCCGGCGAAGTATTCCCCGGGTAGGACTGAGAAGGTACATCGTGTCTATTCAACTGCGGTTGAATTCGCCGGATTTTTTACGCACCGGATCATGAAGCCCGCCGACCCCATGAGTGGTAGAACGATAGCGTCAGAATGTTGGTGTCATTTTTCGGGATTGGGTCGCCATTGCTTTGTCTGTAAAACCCAATCTGCCAGCAGCCCCACCCGAACCGCATCCGCAGGGATCGAATCCCCCCGATGTTTCCTTGCAAAAGCCCAAGATTTAAATGATAGCCGCGCTGGAATGAGTTGTTCGAGTAGGCGGCCGCCGCTCCTGTGTCGCTAGTAGCTACAGAGGTGCCGGAGGGCTCGCCATTGATAGGGCCTATGTCGCCTGTGAACACTCTCCCGTGGCCCCAAATCCTCAAAGCTCCTGCTGGTGAACCCGCGTCGTGCATATACCATGCGTTTTCCGTGGACGAGCTGGCCGTGGAACTTGTACGCACATTGGCCCCCGCTGCGCGGCCGATATAGTCGTACATCACACCGCCAATATCGACGGCGCCCTCGATGTCGACCTCGGGCACATAGATGCGCTGTTCGTAGGTTACGTCCAGAAATTCATCACTCGCAACCGGGATGGTTGTAGGGTTGCCGCTGCCGTCGAGGATCAAAGACCGCGAATACAGATCTGATCCGCTTTGAGACGGGCCTACACCGACTTCCGACAGGTTGCCAGCGGCCTGCCCCTCGTTGAATCGGTGGGTTCGTGTCCTTCGGGCGTAAAACGGCGACGACGAGGTGCCGCCAAACGTGCTACTGATATCGTTGTTCGTCCCTGCCACCTGATTACCGAGCTGAGTATCGTTGACCGAGGGCGTAGATGACCCGGTGCCTACCCGTATCCAGTTCAGATACCCGGAGTTGGCGCCCATGTAGTTCAACCCGAAATCAGTAATAAGATTAGGCCACCAGTCCGCCAGCACTCGCCGGCTGCCCGGCATCTCGCGACCGGATCGGTAGCGTTTGGCGGCCTCGATTTTGTAAAAGCCACCAACGCCAGTTTGGAGTTTCACGCCATTCATGTCAGGTCTCCAGAGGTAACAAAAGGGCCGTCCGCCTGGACGCCCTCGGGTTCATAGTTTTCATAGGTAATCAGGGCGTCACGCAGATTGGCGGAGGTGACAACCGGGCCGTCCGCATCTATCGGCTCGATGCCTGCGTTATAGGTTTTCAGCGGATCGCGGAGGTTACCCGCAGTCACCACAGGGCCGTCGGCATCTATCGATTCAATGCCCGCGTTGTACGATTTCAAAACCTCGCGCAGATCGGCCTCGGTGACTACAGGGCCAATAGCATCAATCGGCTCTCGCAGGTTGGCCGTTGGTCCCCATCCGGCCTGTGTGACGGTGGGGCCCGACGCCTGAACAGTGCTGACCTCCTCAATCGGATACACCGTAGACGTGAGTGGTATACCCTCCGCACGCTGCACCTCGAACACATACTGCGGGATAGCACCACCCAGCTGCGTCAGGTTCTCGTCGTCGATGACCATGTAGCAGGTACCGCGATGGGCCACCACCCTGTCCACCCCCAAAGC
>JBJHAZ010000125.1:0-6401 GCA_050485225.1 Gammaproteobacteria bacterium | reverse complement strand
CCGTTGCCTTGTCGCCATCCGGTGTGCCGGTATAATCTCCGCCTTTTACCCATTGACCGAGCCCTGACCATGACCGTCGACGCCCGACCGCTCAATTTTCTGGAACAGATCATCAGAAAGGATCTCGATGAGGGCGTGGTGCAGCGGGTCGTTACCCGTTTTCCGCCGGAGCCGAATGGCTACCTTCACATCGGGCACGCCAAATCCATTTGCCTCAATTTTGGTCTGGCCGAGCGGTTTGGCGGTGCCTGCAACCTGCGCTTCGACGACACCAACCCCGCCCGCGAGGAGCAGGAGTATGTGGACGCCATCCGCGCCGATGTGGAGTGGCTGGGTTTCGAATGGGACGGCGAAGTCCGTTTTGCGTCCGACTATTTCGAGCAGCTTTACCAGTGGGCGCAGCACCTGATCCGCAACGGCAAGGCCTATGTGTGCGAGCTCAACGGCGAGGAGATGCGCGAGTATCGCGGCACCCTCAAGGAGCCGGGCCGCAACAGCCCCTGGCGGGATCGTCCTGCGGAGGAGAGCCTGGCGCTGCTCGAATCCATGCGCCGGGGCGAGGTGGATGAAGGGCGCATGACGCTGCGTGCCAGAATCGATATGGCGTCGCCCAACATCAACCTGCGCGACCCGGTGCTCTACCGCGTGCGCAAGCTGGCCCACCACCGCACCGGCGACGCCTGGAGCATCTATCCTTCCTACGATTTCGCCCACGGACAGGAAGACGCCATCGAGGGGGTGACCCACTCCATCTGCACCCTCGAATTCGAGGATCACCGCCCGCTGTATGAGTGGTTTATCGAGAATCTTCCGGTACCGTCGCGGCCGCGCCAGTACGAGTTCGGGCGCCTCAACCTCAATTACACCGTCACCAGCAAGCGCAAATTGAAGCAGCTGGTGGACGAGGGTCACGTGGACGGCTGGGACGACCCGCGCATGCCCACCATTTCCGGACTGCGCCGGCGCGGTGTATCGCCCCAGGCGCTGCGCCAGTTTTGCGAGATGATCGGCGTGACCCGCTCGGACGGCATCGTCGACATGGCGATGCTCGACTACGCCGTGCGCGATGATCTGGACAAGAACGCGCCCCGGGCCATGTGTGTGCTGCGACCGCTGAAGGTGGTGCTCACCAACTACCCCGAGGACCGCACCGAGGAGCTGGCTGCGCCCGGCCATCCGGTGCGCGACGACCTGCCCGGCCGTGTGCTGCCCTTCGGGCGCGAGGTCTACATCGATCAGGACGATTTTCGCGAGGAAGCCAACAAGAAGTTCAAGCGCCTGGTACTGGGTAAGAAGGTGCGACTGCGCAACGCCTATGTGATCCAGGCGGACGAGGTGGTGCGCAACGAGCAGGGCGATATCATCGAGCTGCGGTGCAGCTACGATCCCGACACCCTGGGCGAGGACCCGGCCGATGGCGTCAAGCCCAAGGGCGTGATTCACTGGGTGGCTGCGGCCAGCGCCGTGGACTGTCAGGTGCGCCTGTACGACCGGCTGTTTTCCGAGCCGGCGCCCGGTGCCGGGGGACGCGATTTTCTCGACTGCATCAACCCCGACTCGCTGCAGATTCTGGAGGGCTGCAAGGCCGAACCGGGACTGGCCGACGCCCGCATCGGCGACCGTTTCCAGTTCGAGCGCGAGGGTTACTTCTGTCTCGACAGCCGCTACAGCACCGCCGACCAGCCGGTGTTCAACCGCACCATCGGTCTGCGCGATACCTGGAAAGCCCAGGCCGAATGATCCGTACCGACCGGCGAGGCCGGTAACAGCAATTGGACGCGAGTGGCCCGCGCCGCTCGCCTGCCGGAGGCACCCATGGCATCAAGCCCGCGTATCTACAACACCATGACCCGCCGCAAGGAGGTCTTCCAGCCCATCGAGCCGGGCAGGATCCGCATGTACGTGTGCGGCATTACGGTGTACGACTATTGTCACATCGGTCACGCGCGGGTACTGGTGGCCTTTGATGTGATTACCCGTTACCTGCGCGGTCGCGGCTGGGACGTCACCTATGTGCGCAACATCACCGACATCGATGACAAGATTCTCGTGCGCGCCGCCGAGAACGGCGAGCCGTTCGAGGCGCTGACCGCCCGCATGATCGAGGCCATGCACCAGGACGAGCGAGCGCTGGGGGTGTTGCCGCCCGACCTGGAGCCCCGCGCCACCGCCCATATCGACGACATCGTGGCCATGGTGCGAATTCTGGTGGACAACCACTACGCCTACGTGGCCGCCAACGGCGACGTGTACTACCGTGTGCGTCGCTTTCCCGGCTACGGCAAGCTCACCAACCGCAATCCCGACGAGCTGCTGGCCGGCGCCCGGGTGGAGGTGGGCGACGTAAAGGAAGACCCGCGTGATTTCGCACTCTGGAAGGCGGCTGCCGAGGGCGAGGTGGGCTGGGATGCGCCCTGGGGCCGCGGTCGTCCGGGCTGGCACATCGAGTGCTCGGCCATGTCCACCTGCTGCCTGGGCGAGACCTTCGACATCCACGGCGGCGGCCCGGACCTGCCGTTTCCGCACCATGAGAACGAAATCGCCCAGAGCGAGGCAGCCACCGGCAAGACCTACGTCAACTACTGGATGCACGCCGGTGCGGTGCGGGTGGACGACGAGAAGATGTCCAAGTCGCTCGGCAACTTCTTCACCATTCGGGATGTGCTGGAGAAGTATCACCCCGAGGTGGTGCGCTATTTCCTGATCTCGAGCCACTACCGCAGCCCGATCAACTACTCCGAAGACAACCTGCGCGAGGCGCGCGGCGGCCTGGAGCGGTTCTACAATGCACTGCGGCCCTTTGCCGACGTACCCGCCGCGTCACCCGAGCAGTTGGCCGCAAGCAGCGTCCATGACCGTTTCATCGAGGCCATGGACGACGACTTCAATACCCGCGAGGCGCTGGCGTGCCTGTACGATCTGGCGCGGGAGATCAATACCCTGGCTGGCACCGATCCCGAGCGTGCGGGTCGACTGGTCGCCGAGCTGAAGGGATTCGGCCACTGGCTCGGTATTCTGGAGGCGGACCCGGATGCCTTCCTGCAGGGCGCGGGGTCTTCTGAAGGACTTGATGGGGCGGCCATCGAAGCGCTGATCGCCGAGCGCAATCAGGCCAAGCAGGACCGCAATTTTGGTCGCGCGGATGAAATTCGCCATCACTTGTCCGAACAGGGTATAGTGCTGGAAGACAGTCGCGAGGGGACGCGCTGGCGCAGGGCCTGATCCTGCGCTTTCGGGATGAAGGAACCCCAGGGCAGCCAGGACCCGCTGCCGTCCCGACCCTCCCCAGGGAAAGAACTTGCCGGTAGACGCAATGATCTTTCCACCGTTGTCGTGAGGCGAATGCCGGGCAACGGGAAGTGGTGTCAATAATCACAACAAAAAAGTCTTTCCGGCGGAGTCGGAAGGGGAATGGATATCCTTGTTGGATCAGGTGCTTGCCATGAGGCGGAAGGGGTTCCTGCTACAACAGATGGCAATGGCTGCCCCCTGGGTGGTCGTGGCCCTGTTGTTGCTCGTCATTGACCGGTTGTCGCTGGTGTCGGCGCTGCTGTTGCTGGGCGGTCTGATCGTCAGTCTGGTGATCAACGGCCTGCTCCGGTGGTGGCAGGATTCGACGGCACGCCGCGAGTATGTGCTCGAGGGGCTATTGTCATCGTCACCGGTGATGGTGTGGTCCTTCGACAGCAACGGCGTGGTCACCGGCTTCCGGGGTCGCCCCCGGCAACTCGGCAAGCTGTCCGAGGACGATGCCGTGGGACGCGATGTCTCCGACTGCTTTGCCGACAGCCCGGACTTTCTCGATGACATTGCCAGGGCCCTGTCGGGAGAACGCCTCACCGTTTTTCGCGAGCTGGGCGGCCGCTATTACCGTCACCACCTGCGGCCAACCGGGCTGCGCGATGGTCAGCTCGACGGTGTGCAGTGTGTCTCGGTGGATCTGACCCGGGAACAGCACCTGATCAACCGCGTCGAGCTGGCCCAGAAAATCTTCGACCACAGTGGCGATGCGGTGGTGGTGGCCGACCGGCGACGCCACATTCTGATGGTCAACCCCGCCTTTTCCGAGATCACCCGCTTTTCCACCGACGATGTGGTGGGTATCAGGCTCAGCCTGCCGCCCCTGCAATCCCAGGGGCTCGGCTTCTACCGCGAGATCTGGCGGACACTCAAGGCCGGCCATGTGTGGCGCGGCGACATTTCGGCGCGTCGCAAGGATGGCGAGGTCTTCTCGGCCCGCATGACGCTGGTGCCAGTGCGTAGCCGGGGTGGCAACATCATGTACTACCTCGCCTTTCTGGCGGGCGTGGCTGCGGTCCCGGAGAGCCAGGAGGAGCTGCGCTATCTGGCCAATCACGACTCGCTCACCGGCCTGCCCAACCGACGGTTGTTTCTGGACCGCCTCAACCAGGCCATACGCCGTGCCCGGCGCTCGGACCGTCGCCTGGCCATCTACTTCATGGATCTGGATCGCTTCAAGGAGGTCAATGACAGCTTCGGTCACCAGACCGGTGACCTGCTGCTGCGCGAGGTGGCCGAGCGACTGCGGGACATTGTGCGCGAGAGCGATACCGTGGCCCGCTTCGCCGGAGACGAGTTCACCATCATTGCCGAGGACGTCGGCGACGATGAACGGGTGGCACGTGTGGCCGACAAGATTCTCGAGTGTTTTCACACGCCGTTCCGGCTGGATGGCCATGAGGTGCAAAGCGCCACCAGTATCGGCATCGCGGTGTTCCCCGACGACGGCGCCAGCCCCCTGGAGCTGCTCAAGTCGGCCGACATGGCCATGTACCGCGCCAAGGAAGGTGGCCGAGGCCGCTATTTCATGTGTTCCCAGCAGCGTTACCTGGAGGACGGCGACGAGCTGCAGGCGACCCGGGTGGACCTGGGGCATGCGCTGGAGCAGGATCAGCTCACGCTGGTGTACCAGCCGATCGTGTCCATCGACCAGGGCAGTGTCATCGGCTGCGAAGCCCTGTTGCGCTGGAACCACAGCCAGCACGGACTGCTGCCAGCGGGTGAGTTCATCAGCCTTGCCGAGCAGGATGGGCTGATCACGTCCTTCGGAGATTGGGTGTTGCGCACCGCCTGCAGCCAATTGCGTTACTGGCAGGATGAGGGGTTTGACCTGAGGGTGCTGTCGGTCAACCTTTCCCGGGTACAGGTGGCGGACCCGGCCTTTCCGGCGCGGCTCACGACCATCCTCAAGGAAACCCGGCTCGATCCCCGCTGCCTGGTGCTCGAAATCGCGGAAAGTGTCGTACTGGACAATCTGGACGAAACCGCAGGGCTGGTGGCGACACTGTCGGCTCGGGGTATCCGTTTTTCCATCGATGATTTCGGTACCGGTACGTCGGCCTACACCTACCTGAAATCATTGCCTGTTCACCTGTTGAAGATCGATCATCGCATTCTCAACGAGGCCCGCCAGACCTCGGGTAACGAGGGTTTTATCCGCGCCATGGTGAGCCTCGCGGACCTGATGGGCATGGAGATCATCGCCGAGGGCGTGGAGCGGGAGCCGCAGGAGCAGTTCCTGCGCAACCTGGGCTGCAATATGGGCCAGGGTTATCTGTACGGTCGACCGGTGGATGCGGAGCACTTCGTGGCGCTGCTGCCGACCCTCGACGAGTATCGCCGTACCGGCAGTGGTGACCGCCCCACACTGCACTGATTCGTTCCGGACTTCACTGATGCCCGGTTTCCGCCAGTGACAGCCCGGTTTCCACCAGTGACAGAAAGGCCCGCGCCGCATTGGAGAGGGTCTTGTCGCGGTGGTGGATACAGCCGAGCATCCGCTCCAGCCTGATCCCCGGCACCGTCACTTCTCGCACCTCCTCCGACAGCATCGATTGGGGCAGCACGCTCCAACCCAGCCCGATGGAAACCATCATCTTGATGGTTTCCAGATAGTTGGTGTCCATGGTGGAGGCCAACGTCAGGCGGTGATGCTCGAACAGCCGATGGATGATACGTCCGGTGTAGGTGCCCAGCCCGGGCAGGATGGCGGAATGGCCACTCAGCGCCTTCAGCGTCACCGGGTCCTGTGCCGCCAGCGGGTGATCCGGCGCGACCATGAAGGCCAGGGGATCCGGCCAGACTTCAATGGTACGCACACGGGGGTTGGGGTCGGGTGCCAGCGTGATGGCCGCCAGCTCGTAACGCCCGTGCAGGATCTCGTCGTAGGCCCGCTCCGAATCCATGAAGTTGATGTCGACCTCCACCGCCGGATACGCGGTGGTAAAGGCTTTCAGCAGGGGAGGGATACGATGCAGGCCGATATGGTGACTGATGGCCAGCCGCAACCGACCGCTCACTGCGCCCGACAGGTCGGCAATGGCCTGTCGGGTGTCGTCGATCTCCTGCAGGATCTTCTCGGCGCGGGGCAGTAGCTGGCG
>JBJHAZ010000124.1:0-6404 GCA_050485225.1 Gammaproteobacteria bacterium | reverse complement strand
GCTCTGCGGTCATCGTTCGGGGCGGTTGTGTCTCCGGGCGGGTGGCCGGGAGGCGTGTCTATTCTTGCCCTTGATCCTGCTGCAGTTCCTCTTCCTGAAGACGCAGGGCTTCGAAAGCAGCGTGGGCGGACAGGTGCAGTGTGCCGCTGAGACGGTCGGGGAAGCCGTCGTGTTCCAGTTGCTCCTGCACCGGCCCCTTGACCTCGGCCAGGTGCAGCTGGATACCCTGATCCATCAGCCGTTCATTGAGCATGTCCAGCATTTCCAGCGCGGTGGCGTCGATGCTGCTGACCGAGGACATCACCAGCACGACGTGGTGGGTTTCCGGCTGTTCGGTAAGGGCCTTGAGGATGCGTCGCTCCACCGCGTCGGCATTGCCGAAAAACAGGTTTTCATCGACGCGCAACAGCAGCAGCTCGCGTCTCGTTTCCACGTCGTAGCGCTGCACGTTGCGAAACTGCTCGGTCTCGGGAACGCGGCCGACAATGGCGATGTGGGGCCGGCTGGCGCGCCATACCAGGGTGGCAAGGGACAGGGCGATGCCGATGGCGATGCCGGTTTCCACCCCTGCGATCAGGACGCCGAGCGCCGTGCCGGCCTGGGCAAAGCCCTCCGCCCGGTCGTAGTGCCAGTTGTGGCGCAGGGACCGCAGGTCGACCAGTCCGGCGGCGGCCATGATGATGGTCGCCGCAAGTACGGTCATGGGCAGGGCGGTGAACAGCCCGGTCACAAACAGCAGGACGAGCGCGATCAGCAGCGCGGCCAGGATGCCGGCCACCTGGGTGTGCGCACCGGCCTCGGCATTGACGGCGGTGCGTGAAAATCCTCCTGTGACCGGGAATCCGCCGGACATGGCGCTGGCGATGTTGGCGGCGCCCAGACCGCGCAGCTCGGCGTTGGGGTCGATGCGGGTGCGATGGCGAATGGCAAACGACTGGGCGATGGCAACGCTTTCCACGAAGCCGACCAGACCGATGATCAGGGCGGGCAGCCAGAGCTGGCCCAGCAGCGACCACTGCAGTTCCGGCCATACCAACGCCGGCAGGCCCGCCGGAAACTCGCCCACCACCGCCAGCCGGTCCTGCCAGCCGGCAAGACTGACCAGTGCAATCGAGCCCAGTACCACCGCCGTTGGTGTCAGTCGGGCAGCCAGTGCTGCGGCGTGGTGGGGGATGCCCATTGCCCTGAGCATTGGCGCAAGCCCGATTCTGGCGGCAGCCAGCAGCGCCAGGGCGCCCACGCCAATGGTCGCGGTCAGGCGGTCGAGTTGGGGGATGGCGGTCAGCAGGGCGGCCAGCAGATCCAGCGCGGTATCGCCGCTCGCCTCGACACCGAGCAGCGTTCGCAGTTGCCCGATGATGATCAGTAGTGCTGAACCGGTGATGAAACCGCTGATGACCGGATGGCTGAGAAACTGGGCCATGGCGCCCAACCGCAGCAGGCCGAAGACGAACAACATCGCGCCGGAGGTGAGTGCCAGCAGGATGGCAGCCGCTATGTATTCCGGGCTGCCGGCGGGTGCGATGGGCGCCAGGGCGGTGGCGGTCATCAGCGAGATGACGGCGACCGGACCCACAGAAAGTACCGGTGAGGTTCCGAACAGGGCGTAGGCCACCAGGGGCAGCAGGCTGGCATACAGCCCGAGCTGGGGTGGCAAGCCCGCAAGCGCGGCGTAGGCCAGCCCCTGGGGAATCAGCAGCAGCGTGATCACCAGTGCGGCGACGGTGTCGCCGGCCGCATATCGGCGGCGATAATCGGTCAGCCAGCTGGGCAGGAATGCGCGCATCGGGCGTCCTTGTCAGAGTTGGGTGGCCCCGGCCAAATCATGGGCGGGTGCCGGGGTGTTTGCCCGATTTCGGATCACGGGCTGTTCAGGCGGGCTTCCGCGCGCGTTCGATCAGTTCGTAGCATCCCATGCCTGCCACCATGGCGGCCACAAAAACCCAGGCCTTGGGCTCGCCGGCGCCACTGGCCACAAGGGCCGGCCCGGGGCAGAAGCCCGCCAGGCCCCAGCCAATGCCGAAGCCCAGACCGCCGAGCACCAGCGGGCGGTCGATGTCCCGCCGTGTGGGCAGCTGGATCGTCTCGCCGAGCAGAGACTTGCCCTGCCTGCGGGCGATATTAAAGGCGACGAGTCCCACGGCAACCGCGCCGCCCATCACCAGTGCCAGGGACGGGTCCCACGCGCCGGCCAGGTCGAGAAAGCCGAGGACCTTGGCCGGATTGGCCATGCCGGAAACCAGCAGGCCGATGCCGAAAATCAGTCCGGCGAGGAAAGCGAAAGCGATATGTCGACTCATGGTCAGGCTCCCAGCAGGTGGCGGACGATGTAGACGGTGATAAAGCCGCTGGCCATGAAGCAGCCGGTGGCCACCAGCGAACGGGGCGAGAGGCGCGAGATGCCGCAAACACCGTGGCCGCTGGTGCAGCCGGCACCGTAGCGGGTGCTGATACCCACGATGAAGCCGGCCACCAGCAGCAGTGGGTAGCCGGCCTCGATCCGGATGGGTGGCAGTGCCGTCACGCCCATCCACAGCAGCGGTGCGGCGATCATCCCCGCGAGAAAGGCGACGCGCCAGCCGGAATCGCCCGCGGTCGGTCGCAGCAGACCGCCGAGGATGCCGGAGATGCCGGCGATCCGGCCATTGATCAGGATGAACAGCGCAGCCGCGAGGCCGATCAATAGGCCCCCGGCGAGTGAGGCCCATGGGGTGAAGGCGTTCCAGTCGATGGTCACGATAAGATCCTCTCAGGGTTTTCCACAATAGGTGTCGTACAGAACCTGCAGTATCGCCAGCACGCGTCGGTCGGCGATGCGGTAGTAGATGCGCTTGCCGTCGCGCCGTGTTGCCACCAGCCCCTGGCGACGCAGAATGCCCAACTGTTGCGACAGAGTGGGTTGGTGAATGCCAAGGCGCGCTTCCAGTTCGCCCACATTGAGTTCCTCCTGGCTCAGCTGGCAGAGCAGCAGCAGTCGATCCTCATGGGACAGGTGGCGCAGCATGGCGCTGGCCTCGCTGGCGGCCTGGCGCATGCGGCTGATGTCGAGGACATCCTGTGCGGGGCTTGCGGGCATGGTGTTCGGCTATATGCTCGTCTTAACAGTTAAAGAAATTATAGTATGTTGTTTAATATATTGTATATCGAATTAGCCGGCCGGCCCGATCCCGCCGGCATCGGGTGCGATCGAATAGCCAAAATCTATCGAGGTGATAGCAGCCGTTGCTGGAAAATCCGTGGTGCTCAACCATACTTTCATTCCCCTGCGGTTCCCGGGTTTGTGTCCGTTGCCCCGAAGGGCGTCGTACGGCTTGGTCTTATCACTTCGTATGACTTCAGGCTCATCTTGCACGCCCCGGCAGGTTGACCGCCGGTGGTTGCCACGCCCTGCAACGGGCCCGGGCTGATGTTCTGTTTCCGACCACCCTGCATCGCGGATGCGACGAGGAGGCACGTCATGCAACTGAAAGGCACCCGTACTGAAACCAACCTCAAGGACGCCTTTGCGGGCGAATCCCAGGCCAATCGCCGCTACCTCTACTTTGCCAACATGGCGGACATCGAGGGCGCGCCCGAGGTGGCCAATGTGTTTCGCAACACCGCCGAGGGCGAGACCGGTCATGCCCACGGTCATATGGAGTACCTGATCAACGGCGGCGTGGGCGATCCCGCTACCGACAAGCCGGCGGGCAATGTGGCCCAGGCACTGGAGGCGGCGATTGCCGGTGAGACCCACGAGTACACCGACATGTACCCCGGCATGGCGAAGGAGGCCCGCGACGAAGGCTTCGACGAGATTGCCGACTGGTTCGAAACCCTCGCCAAGGCCGAGCGCAGCCACGCCAACAAGTTCACGCGTACCCTCGAGGCCTACAAGGCCGAATCCTGAATGCCGGGCGTCCCGTGGCGCTGCCTCGGGACTGCGCAGGTCTTGTCCCGGCTTGATACGGCCGGCAGTGGAGCAGGAGTCGACCATGAGCACTCAGGAAACGCCACCGGGTCAGGGCGCCCGCGAGGGCAATCTCGAGGCGCCCACCCGGCATCCCATCGACTGGAAAAACGCGGACTACTACGACACTGACAAGCTCGACGCCGAGCTTGAGCGGGTGTTCGACATTTGCCACGGCTGCCGCCGCTGTCACAACCTGTGCAACGCCTTCCCGCGCCTGTTCGACCTGGTGGACGAGAGCGAGACCATGGAGGTGGACGGTGTTGCCAGGGAGGATTTCGCCAAGGTGGTGGACGACTGCTACCTGTGCGACATGTGCTACATGTCCAAGTGCCCCTATGTGCCGCCGCACCCGTTCAACGTGGACTTTCCCCACCTGATGCTGCAGGCCAAGGCGGTCAGGCATCGCCGCGAGGGCATGCGCTTCCGGGATCGCCTGCTGTCGGGCACCGACCGCATGGGGCGCATAGCGGCCATTCCCGTGGTGGCCGAGACAGTCAATGCCGTCAACCATTGGCAGCCGGCGCGCACTCTGACCGAGAAAGTGCTGGGTGTGCACCGCGACGCCTGGCTGCCGCCCTTTGCCGGGAAAACACTGCGTCGCCGCGTGCGGCCGGGCGGGGTGGGACGGCCGGGCGAGGTGGTGAATGTGCAGGACGGCCAGCGCACACCCGGCAAGGTGGCCCTCTTCGGCACCTGCTACGTCAACTACAACGAGCCGGGCATCGGCGAGGATCTGGTGGCGATTCTCGAGCACAACCGCATTCCCTGGGTGATGGCCGAACGCGAGGTGTGCTGCGGCATGCCCAAGCTCGAGCAGGGCGACCTCGAAGGGGTCGAGCGGCTGATGCGCTTCAATATTCCGCGACTGGTGAAGCTGGCGAAGGAGGGTTTTGCCATCATGGCGCCGGTGCCCAGTTGCACCCTGATGTTCAAGCAGGAAATCCCGCTGATGTTCCCCGATGACCCGGAGGTGCAGGCGGTGAGCGAGGCCTTCTGGGATCCCTTCGGCTACCTCGTGGCGCGCATGAAAGACGGCCTGCTCGACACCGGGTTCATCCGGGGGCTGGGTACCGTGGCGTATCAGGTGCCCTGCCACGGGCGGGTGCAGAATATCGGCCGCAAGACCGAGGAATTCCTCAAGCTGATTCCGGACACCGAGATCAGGACGACCGAACGGTGCAGCGGTCATGCGGGTACCTATGGCGTCAAGCAGGAGCATCACGAAACGGCCATGAGGATCGGTCGGCCGGTGTTTCGTGCCATGCACGAGGCTGACCCCGACTATATTTCCAGTGATTGCCCGCTCGGTGGCCATCATATCGCTCAGGGTATTCGTCAGGGCTACGACCGCGAGCCGGAGCTGGCGCACCCCCTGTCGCTGGTGGCGCGCGCCTACGGTTTGTAATCACACAACTTGTTTCCGAAGGAGGGCACCATGGCGATCAGCCGCGATTCATTGCTGACCCTCGAAGCCTATGCCCGGGAGCGCCAGCGGATCCGGGCCGAGGCGATGGCGCACAAACGTCTGCGCACGGTGCATGTGGGGCCGAACATGACGTTGATGTTCGAGGATGAAACCACCATCCGCTATCAGATTCAGGAGATGCTGCGCATCGAGCGCACCTTCGAGGAGGCGGGGATCCAGGATGAGCTGGACGCCTACAACCCGCTGGTGCCCGATGGCGACAACTTCAAATGCACCCAGTTGCTGGAATTCCCGGACGAGTCGGAGCGGCGGCAGCAGTTACGGGAGTTGCGGGGCGTGGAGTCGCGCACCTACCTCCAGGTTGGCGACTGCGATCCGGTGTACGCCATTGCCGATGAGGACATGGAGCGGGCCAACGAGGAGAAAACCAGTGCGGTGCATTTTCTGCGCTTTCAGTTGCCGGCCGAGAGCGTTGCCGCGCTGAGGGAGGGCCAGCCGCTGGCCATTGGCGTCGATCATCCGAACTACAGCCACCGCTTGGACGAAGTGGCCCCGGAAACCCAGGCGGCGCTGGTCGAGGACCTCCACTGAGGATAGCCGCCGAGCGGCAGGAGCCCGGTCTCCCGGGCGAAGAGGGCTAGCGTTGCGAGTGGCGCATGATGCGTTGCTTTTCCCGACCCCAGTCGCGCTCCTTCTCGGTATCGCGCTTGTCGTGTTCCTTCTTGCCCTTGGCCAGCGCGATTTCACACTTCACCAGGTGGCCTTTCCAGTACAGGGCGGTGGCCACGCAGGTGTAGCCCTTCTGCTGCACGGCACCGAGCAGGCGATCCAGTTCGCGCTCGTTGAGCAGCAGCTTGCGGGTGCGCGTCGGGTCGGTGACAAAGTGCGTGGATGCAGTGGGCAGCGGTGTGATCTGGGCGCCGATGAGCCAGGCCTCGCCGTCTTTCAGCAGCACATAGCTGTCGGTCAGCTGGGCCTTGCCGGCCCGCAGACTCTTGACTTCCCAGCCGTTCAGCACCAGGCCCG
>JBJHAZ010000123.1:0-6537 GCA_050485225.1 Gammaproteobacteria bacterium | reverse complement strand
CGTGAACGGGATCGGATCCGCACTTCGTCCGGGCGGTCGCTGGCTGTGGCTACTGGCTATGATCTGGCTCGCCGGGTGCACGCCGGACGCGGATGAACCGGTGCGCAAGGCGCAACCCGGCCCGGTACCGGAGACGGCCCAGCGCAGCGGCGATCCGGAGCGTGGCTGGCACATTCTGGTCAACGAGGGTTATGTCACCTGCGGCATACCCTATCGTGCCTGGCAACGGGCTACCGGCGGCACACCCGCCGGGGCACCCACCGTGCCGGGACGCGAAGGCGTCAACGCCGAGCTGCCCTATACCTTCAACCACCATGTGGACGAGCGCGGTGTCGAGCTGGTCACCACCAACTGCCTGTGGTGTCACGGCGGCCGCTTCGAGGGCGAAGTAGTGCCGGGACTGGGCAACCAGAACCTGGATTTCACCACCGATCCGCGCCAGTTCGTCAATGCCGTCGGCAACTATGTTCGCGGCCCCGACGAAACCTCGGCCTGGCGCAAGTGGGCGCAGCGCATCGACGCCATGGCGCCCTACATGATCACCGATACCCGGGGCGTGAACCCGGCCCCCAACCTGACCCTGGCGCTGATCGCCCATCGCGACCCGGAAACCCTGGCGTGGTACGACGAGCCCCGGCTGGCACTGCCGCCCCCCGAGCCGCTGCCGGTGAAGGTGCCGCCCTGGTGGCGCATGTCGCGCCAGCACGCCATGTTCCACAACGCCATGGGGCGCGGTGACCAGGTGCGCTACATGATGATGAAGGCGCTGGTGTGTACGGACACTCTGGCCGAAGCGCGTCGGCTCGACGAGCAGTTCGCCCATGTGCGGGCCTACATCGCCAGCCTGGAGGCACCGCGGTGGCCCTACGACCTCGACCGGGAACTCGCCGCCCGGGGCGAGACGGTGTTTGACGCCCACTGTGCCCATTGCCACGGCCGTTATCCCTCATCGGACGGAGAAAAGGGACACTATCCCAACCTGGATTATCCCAATCTGGTGATCGACCTGGAGACGGTAGGTACCGATCCCGCCTATGCACTGCAGGCCTACGAGGACTCCGACCACTTCATGCGCTGGTTCAACAGCTCCTGGTTTGGCGAGACAGCCGAAGCACGGCCCGCACCGGGGTACCGCGCGCCCCCGCTGGATGGCGTTTGGATCACCGCGCCCTTTCTGCACAACGGCTCCGTCCCCACGCTGGCGGCACTGCTCGACAGCAGCCAGCGCCCGGCCTACTGGACCCGTGATTTCGACGACGCCCGCTACGATCCGGAGGCGGTGGGCTGGGCCCATGAGGCACTGCCGCACGGCAAGGACGGTGCGGCGGACGCGTCGAGCCGTCGCCGGATCTACGACACCACGTTGCCCGGTTACAGCAATCAGGGCCATACCTTCGGCGATGACCTGCCGGCCGGCGATCGTCGGGCGCTGTTGGAATACCTCAAGACGCTATGAGACACCCATCCCTGGTGCCGCCGGGTAGGGGCGGTGTCCCCGCCCGGTACGGTTGGCCTATAATGGCCGCCTCACCGGTATGATCCGTCCTGTACACACCGACCTGTTCTTCCTATGACCTCCCAACCTGCCGTATCCGTCCTGTTTGTCTGCCTCGGTAATATCTGCCGATCACCCTCGGCCCACGGTATCTTCGCCGAGCAGGTGACACGCGCCGGTCTTGCTGGTCGAATCCTCATCGATTCCGCGGGTACCGGCTCCTGGCACATCGGCAACCCGCCCGACCCGCGTACCCAGGAAGCGGCCCTGCGACGAGGCTACGATCTGTCGACCCTGCGCGCCCGTCGGGTCGAGCGTCAGGATTTTGACCGCTTCCAGTACATTCTGGCCATGGACCACAAGAATCTGGACGACCTGCGGCGCCTCCAGCCGGCTGAATACGATGGGGTCCTCGATCTGCTGCTCCGTTTCGAGCCGACGCTGGGTGTGGAGGAGGTCCCCGATCCCTATTACGGTGGTGAACAGGGTTTCGAACAGGTGCTGGATCTGGTGGAGGCGGCCTCGGCCCGTCTGCTTGAGCACATCCGCACCCGTCATTGCTGACCGGGGGACAATCTTGCCCCGGTTTCTTGCCAACCACCCGCTGCAGGCGCTCAATACGCTCGCCATACCGGCGCTGGCGCGCTATTACTGCGAGGTCACCACCCTCGACGAGCTGGATGAGGCGCGTGCTTTTGCCCGCGACCGCCGTCTGCCGCTGGTCATTCTGGGCGGTGGCAGCAATGTGGTCCTCGGCAGCCGCGTGGACGCGCTGGTGGTGCGTTTTGTCAATCAGAGTATCCACTGCCATCCGGCGGAAGCCGGGTTCATTCGCCTGTCGGTGGGGGCAGGGCAGAACTGGCACCAGCTGGTGCGCCACAGCCTGCAGCACAACTGGTACGGGCTCGAGAACCTGGCGCTTATTCCCGGCAGCGCCGGTGCCGCGCCCATCCAGAACATCGGCGCCTACGGTGTCGAGCTGGAGCGCGTGCTGCGGGGCGTTCACGCAGTGGAGCTGGCCACCGGCGAGAGGGTGCGGTTCGGACTCAGTGATTGCGAGCTGGGTTACCGGGACAGCGTGTTCAAGGGTCGCTATCGTGACCGCTTTGCCATCCATGCCATCGAGCTGGATCTGACGCTGGTACCCGATCCGGTGCTGGATTATCCGGCCCTGCGCCAGGCGTTGGAGGAAGATGGGGTTACCCGGCCGACGCCCATGGACGTGTTCGAGGCGGTGTGCCGTGTTCGCCGCGACAAGCTGCCGGATCCGGGTCGGGTGCCCAATGCCGGCAGCTTCTTCAAGAACCCGGTGGTGTCGGCGGACAAGGCCGCAACCCTGGCCGATCGGTATCCGGACCTCGCTTGCTACCCCGTGGCTGATGGCCGGGTAAAACTTGCCGCAGCCTGGCTGATCGATCGCGCCGGTTGGAAAGGCCGCCGTGAGGGTGGGGTGGCGGTGCACGACCGGCAGGCGCTGGTGCTCTGCAATCCCGGTCGGGTGGGCAGCGATGCCCTGTTGCAGCTGGCCCATCGCGTCGCCGCCTCCGTCAGGGAACAGTTTGGCGTGGAGCTTGAGATGGAACCGCGCTGCTACGGTTGCGAGCTGTGACCGGTATATCGTCGCCACCCGCCCCGGAAGTCATCGAACTGCCCGATGCCCGGTTGCTGTTGTGGGAACAGTTTCTGCCCCGGGAACGCTGTGAGCGGTTGCTGGCGCAATGGCGGTCCGGGCTGGCCTGGCAGCAGAGCCGCATCCGCATTGCCGGTGTCGAGCGGCCCATTCCGAGGCTCAACGCCTGGTACGGCGATCACGAATACCGTTATTCGGGCGTTCGCTTTCCGCCTCGCCCCTTTCCGGAGGCGCTGGATGCACTGCGTCGGTGCGTTGTGCAGGCTACCGGTTATTGTTTTAATGCGGCCCTGGTGAACCTGTATCGCGATGGCCGCGACAGTGTCGCCTGGCACGCGGACGACGAGCGGGAGCTGGGCAACAACCCCGTGGTGGCGTCGGTCAGCCTGGGCGCGACACGGACCTTCCGGTTGCGCCATAACCGCACCCGCCAGACCCTGAAGCTGGCGCTGGCATCGGGAATGCTGCTGGTCATGGCCGGCCCCATGCAGCATCACTGGCAGCACTGCCTGCCCAAGGAGCCCGCAGTCGCGGACGACCGGCTGAACGTTACCTTTCGCTGTATAGTACCGGCAGAACAACAACACCGGGGGAAAGCACGATGACCCGAGTCATGGTGGTGGACGATCACGAGGTGGTGCGTTTCGGGATCTGCCACCTTCTCAACGACCTCGACGGCGTGACCGTTGCAGGTGAAGCCGACAGCGGTGAGCAGTCGCTGGTCAAGGCCCGGCAGATCAAGCCGGATGTCATCTTCATGGATGTGCGCATGCCCGGCATGGGCGGCCTGGAGGCTACCCAGCGGTTGCGCATCAGCCATCCCGAGATTCGCATCATCGTGCTCAGCGCCCTCAGCGACGACACCATGTCGTCCCGCCTGCTCAAGGCCGGTGCCAGTGGCTACCTCACCAAGAATGCCGGACCCGACGAAGTCCGCAAGGCGCTGGACGCGGTGCTGCGGGGCGATATCTACATCAGCCCGGAGATCGCCCAGCAGCTGCTGGTGCGCAGCTTCAGTGACGGCGAGTCACCGGTCAGCGAGCTCAGCGAGCGCGAGTTGCAGATCGTGGTGATGCTGGCCTCGGGCCTCAAGGTGAGCGACATCGCGACGACGCTCAATATCAGCCCCAAGACCATCGCCACCCACAAGTACCGCGTGTTCGAGAAGCTGGGTGTGACCAACGACGTGCAGCTGGCGTTGCGGGCCGTCAAATGGGGCCTGGTGGACCTGGACGAAGTGGTCTGAACACTTGCCCGCCCGGGCACCGCCTGCCCATATAAAGCCGGTACAATGGTGGGCATGCCGTTCGATCACGCCGCCTTTCTCAAGACCGTCACCCAGCGCCCCGGCATCTACCAGATGCTCGACGAGGGCGGCGGGCTGCTGTACGTGGGCAAGGCCCGCAACCTGCGCAAGCGACTCGCCAGCTATTTTCGTGGCAGCGGACTGTCGGGGAAAACCCAGGCACTGGTCGCCCGTATTGCCGGCATCGATGTCACCGTCACCGAAAGCGAGATCGAGGCCCTGTTGCTCGAACAGAACCTCATCAAGCAAAGCCGCCCGCCCTTCAATATCCTGCTGCGGGACGACAAGTCCTACCCCTACATCCTGCTGACCGACCGGGACGAATACCCGCGCGTGGCCTTCCATCGCGGTGCCCGCAACCGCGCCGGCAGCTACTTCGGCCCGTACCCCAGTGGCAGTGCGGTGCGCGACAGTCTCGCCTTCCTGCAAAAGACCTTTCGCGTGCGCCAGTGCGAGGACTCGGTGTTTCGCAACCGCTCGCGACCCTGCCTGCAGTACCAGATCGATCGCTGTACCGGCCCCTGCGTGGGGTTGATCAGTCCCGAGGACTACGCGCGCGACGTGCGCCACACGCGCATGTTTCTGGAGGGGCGCAGCCGTGCGCTGGTCAACGAATTGCAGCGTGAAATGAGCGAGGCGTCCGAGCGACTCGATTTCGAGCGGGCGGCGGTACTGCGCGATCAGGTACAGTCCCTGCGCCATATCCAGGCGGATCAGGTGATCGAGACCGGCAACAACGACTGCGACGTGGTCGCCTGTGCCCTGGAGGGCGATCAGTCCTGTGTGCACATTCTGTTCATACGGCGTGGCCGGGTGCTGGGCAGTCGCAGCTATTACCCCAAGGTGCCGCTGGCGCTCACGCCCGAGGAGCTGCTGACCGATTTCCTGCCCCAGTTCTACCTCGTCAATCGTCACTTTGATGTGCCCGGCGAGATCATCGTCAGCCACTTGCCGGAGGAGGGCGAAGTGCTCGCCAATGCCCTGAGCCAGCAATCCGGTCGCAAGGTGCGCCTCGCCGGTCGTGTGCGGGGCAACCGGGCCCGCTGGCTGGATCTGGCCAGCCGCACCGCGCAACTCAATCTGGCCAGCCGCAGCGCGCTGAAGAACAATCAGGTGCAGCGTCTCGATGCGCTGGCCCGCTCGCTGGAGCTGGACGAGCCGCCGGAACGGCTGGAATGTTTCGACATCAGTCACAGCCACGGCGAAGCCACGGTGGCGTCCTGTGTGGTGTTCGTGGACGGTGGGCCGGCGAAGTCCGATTATCGCCGCTTCAATATCGAGGACGTGGCCGCCGGCGACGATTACGCGGCCATGGAGCAGGCGCTGCGCCGCCGCTACACCCGCTTGCAGCGCGGCGAGGGCAAGCTGCCCGACGTGTTGTTGATCGATGGCGGCAAGGGTCAGCTGCGGCGCGCCCAGTCGGTGCTGGACGAGCTCGGTGTGAGCGGTGTGATGCTGATCGGCGTTGCCAAGGGAGCGAGTCGCCGGGCCGGGCTGGAGACGCTGCTGTTGGCCGAAGCCGGGGGCGAGCGCGAGATCACCGTGGAGCCCGCGGCCCTGCTGCTGATCCAGCAGATCCGCGATGAGGCGCACCGCTTCGCCATCACCGGCAACCAGCAGCGGGTGGCGCGCAAGCGCAGCCAGTCGCTACTGGAAGGCATCCCCGGGGTGGGCGCCAAGCGTCGTCGCGAGCTGATCAATCACTTCGGTGGCGCTCGCGGTGTGGAAAATGCCACCATAGCCGAGCTGGCCAGGGTGCCCGGCATCAGCAGAAAGCTGGCCGAGACTATTTACAGCACTTTGCACAATGAGTAACTTGCCTTCAAAGCGGAGCGACCGAGACAGTGTCCATGATGAACCTGCCCAATAGCCTGACCCTGCTGCGGGTCGCTTTCATTCCCGTCTTCATTGTGTTGTTCTACCTGCCGTTCGGTTGGAGCTACTACGCCAGCGCAACGGTCTTTGTGCTCGCCGCCATTACCGACTGGCTCGACGGTTTTCTGGCCCGGCGCCTGAAGCAGACGACGCGCTTCGGCGCCTTCCTCGACCCGGTGGCGGACAAGCTCATTGTGGTTACCGCCCTGGTCCTGCTGCTGCAGGATTACG
>JBJHAZ010000122.1:0-6552 GCA_050485225.1 Gammaproteobacteria bacterium | reverse complement strand
CGGGGGCACTGGCCCAGCCCGGTATGGTCATTGCCACCCTCGACGATATCAGTCGCATCAAGCTCGATTTCCGCATTCCCGCCAGCCTGCTGGCCACCGTCGAGACCGGTCAGCCGGTATTGGCCACCACCTCGGCCTACGACGACGTCTTCGAAGGCGAGGTGACGGCCATCGACAGTCGCATCAATCCGGTGGATCGCTCGATCGGTATTCTCGCCGAGTTCGACAATCCCGATCGCCTGCTCCGGCCGGGGCTGCTGATGACCGTCGAGTTGCGCCGTCAGCCGCGCGATGCCCTGGTGGTCCCCGAGGAAGCGCTGATCGCCCGTCAGTTGCAGCAGTTCGTCTGGCTCGTGGATCGCGAGAGCCTGGAGGTGACCCAGCACCCCGTCACCATCGGCACCCGTGAACCCGGTTGGGTCGAGGTGGTCAGCGGCCTCGAGGAGGGCCAGTGGATCGTCCAGGAGGGCGTCGGCGTGGTGCGCGAGGGCATGAAGGTCCAGCTGCGCAACGCGGACGAACCCAATGTGGCGCCTGAACGTATCGGGGGCCGCTGATGTGGATTTCCGATACCTCGGTCAAGCGACCGGTTTTCGCCACGGTTGTCAGCCTGTTGCTGGTCGCGTTCGGTCTGGTCGCGTTCGACCGCTTGTCACTGCGGGAATACCCGGATATCGACCCGCCCATCATCTCCATTCGTACCGAGTACGTGGGTGCGGCCTCGGCAGTGGTGGAATCGCGCATCACCAAGATCATCGAGGACAGCATCGCCGGCATCGAGGGCATCAAGACGATTACCTCGTCCAGCCGTGACGGGGTTTCGAATGTCCAGCTGGAATTCCACCTGAGCCGCGACATCGATGCGGCGGCCAATGACGTGCGCGACCGGGTGGCGCGGGTAGCCAACCGCTTGCCCGAGGAGGCCGATCCGCCACGGGTGGAAAAGACCGACGCGGACGAGCAGCCCATCATGTGGCTGAACCTCACGTCGCCGACCCTCGATTCCATGGCGCTGAGCGACTACGCCAATCGCTATCTGGTGGACCGGTTCTCGGCCCTCGAGGGGGTCTCCCGCGTCATGGTCAGCGGCGGGCTGGACTACGCCATGCGTATCTGGCTGGACCGCCAGGCCATGGCGGCCCGCGACATCTCGGTGGCCGACGTGGAGGAGGCGCTGCGCGCCCAGAACGTGGAGTTGCCCGCCGGTACCATCAAGTCCAACGAGCGGGACTTTGTGGTACAGGTCAATCGCGGCTACAGCAGCGCCGACGATTTCGCCCGGTTGGTCATTCGCAGCGGCGAGGAGGGCTATCTCACCCGTATCGGCGACATTGCCCGGGTCGAGGTGGGGCCTGCCGAACGCCGGCGCATGTTCCGGGGCAACGGCGTCAACATGATCGGCATGGGCATCGTGCGTCAGAGTACCGCCAATACGCTCGAGGTGGCCCGCGTGGTCGGCGAGATGCGCGAGCAGATCAGCGAGGAGCTGCCGCCGGACATCCAGATGGTGCAGAGTTACGACAGCTCGGTGTTCGTGGCCAGCGCCATCAGCGAGGTGTACCGCACACTGGGCATTGCAGCCGTGCTGGTGGTGCTGGTGATCTTCCTGTTCCTCGGTGATTTCCGCGCCATGCTGGTTCCGGCGGTGACCGTCCCGGTCTCCCTGATCGCCACCACCATCGTGCTCTATTTCTTCGGCTATTCGCTCAACATGCTGACGCTGCTGGCGCTGGTGCTGGCCATCGGGCTGGTGGTGGACGACGCCATCGTGGTGCTCGAGAACATCCACCGGCGTCTGACCGAGGGGGAAAGTCCGCTGGTAGCGGCCTATCGCGGCGCGCGCCAGGTGGGGTTCGCGGTGGTGGCGACCACGGCGGTGCTGATCTCCGTGTTCGTTCCCATCACCTTCCTCGAGGGCAACGTGGGTCGGCTGTTCGCCGAGTTTGCGGTGGCCATGGCGGCGGCGGTGTTCTTCTCCAGCGTGGTGGCCCTGACGCTGTCGCCGGTGATGTGCTCCAAGCTGCTGCATACGGAGGGTATGCACAGTGGCCTGGCGGGGTTCGTGGAACGGCTGCTCGATCGCATGCAGCGCAGTTATGCCCGGGTCCTGCGCCTGAGCCTCGATCGGCCGGTGGTGCCGCTGGCGGTATTTCTCGTTGCGCTGCTGGCGTCCTTCGCCATGTTTACCAAGATCCCCGGCGAATTCACACCGCGGGAGGACCGGGGCGTGTTCTTCCTGATCATGAATGCGCCGGAGGGTGCCTCCCACGACTACACCTCCCGCTATGTACTCGAGGTGGAAGAGCGCCTGATGCCGTTGGTGGAAAACGGCGAGATCTCGCGATTGCTGCTGCAGGCCCCGACCCCCTGGGGGGGAGGTGAAACCTTCAATCGCGCCAACGGTATTGTCGTGCTGTCCGACTGGGGCCAGCGTCGTCACATCAACGAAATCATGGCGGACGCGCGGGAGCGCCTTGCCGATATCAGCGGCGTGCAGATCAACATGGTGCCCTCGCAGCCGCTGGGTGGCGCCTCGCGCAATCCGGTGCAGTTCGTGATCGGTGGCGGCAGTTACGAGGAACTGGCCGAGTGGCGCGACATCATCATGGCCGAGGCGGTGGAGAACCCGGGGCTGGTGAATCTCGATTACGACTACAAGGAAACCAAGCCGCAGCTGCGGGTCAACATCGACCGCGACCAGGCCGGTGACCTGGGAATTTCCGTGCGCGATATCAGTCGCACTCTGGAGACACTGCTCGGCTCGCGGCGGGTTACCACCTTCCTGCTCGATGGCGAGGAATACGACGTCATCCTCGAGGGCGATCCCCGACAGCAGCAATCGCCCCAGGACCTGCGCAATATCTATGTGCGCTCCGGTACCGGTGGCGGGCTGATCCCGCTGGCCAATCTGGTGACGCTCACCGAAGTGGCCGACGCCGAGCGCCTCGAGCGCTACAACCGCGTGCGGGCCATCACCATCCAGGCGGGGCTGGCACCCGGTTATACCCTTGGGGAAGCGCTGGAGTATCTGGAGACTCTGGTGGCCGAAAAGCTGCCTTCCAGTGTCAGCATCGGCTACAAGGATCAGTCCCTGGAATACAAGGAGTCCGGTCGTTCGGTGTACTTCACCTTTGCGCTCGCACTGCTGGTGGTGTTCCTGGTGCTGGCGGCCCAGTTTGAAAGTTTCATCAACCCCTTCGTGATCCTGCTGACGGTGCCATTGGCCATCGCTGGAGGACTGTTGGGTCTGTTCGTGACCGGTCAGTCACTCAACATCTACAGTCAGGTGGCGCTGATCATGCTGGTGGGGCTGGCCACCAAGAACGGTATCCTGCTGGTGGAGTTCGCCAACCAGCTGCGCGACTCGGGCATGGAATTCCGCGAGGCGCTGGTGCGCGCCAGCCAACAGCGTCTGCGGCCCATCATGATGACCGCCATCACTACCGTGATGGGCGCCGTTCCGCTGATCCTGGCCTTCGGTGCGGGCGCCGAGTCCCGCTATGTCATCGGCATTGTCATCGCCTTCGGGGTGTCCATGGCCACCCTGTTCACCCTGATGGTGGTGCCGGCGGCGTATCAGTTGATGGCGCGCAATGTGCGGCCGCCGCAAGCGGTGAGTCGTCAGCTCGATACCGAGCTGGCGCGTCAGCCGGATCACCTGCAGGGGCCGGCGCCCTGACCGGTCGTGAGCACGGGACTCACAGCACGGGACTCACAGCACGGGACTCACAGCACCGTACTTCGGATAGAATAGGGCGTTTTGCCCGGTCCACCGACCGGGCCGGCCTGCCGAAGAGGAGCGCGGTTCACCGATGACAGACAACGGCCACCTGCACGCCGTGCGAATGCGGATCGACACCCACGAAGAGGCGGTGGTGTACATGCGGCGTGATTGCGCCGTGTGTCAGGCCGAGGGGTTCACGGCCAACTCACGGCTCAAGGTGCGCACCAACGGCAAGAGTGTCATCGCCACTCTCAATATCGTCGGCGAAGCGGTGCTGCCGGAAGGGGGTGTCGGGCTGTCCGAGAGCGCCTGGCGGTACCTCGGTCCCGACGAGGGCCAGCGCGTTACCGTGCGCCATGCACCCGTGGTGCGCTCGCTGCGCCTGCTGCGCAAGAAGATCCACGGCAACGAGCTGGAACCGGTGGAGCTCGATGCCATCATTCGCGACATCAGCAAGCACCTGTATTCCGATATCGAGATCGCCAGTTTCCTGACCGCCTGCGCCGGCGGGCGCCTCACTCTGGGTGAAGTCATCGCGCTGACCCGCTCCATGGTGGACGTGGGCAGCCGCCTGCACTGGCGTCACGCCGAGCGGGTCTTCGACAAGCACTGTGTCGGCGGCCTGCCCGGTAATCGAACCACGCCCATCGTCATCGCCATTGCCAGTGCGGCCGGCCTGGTGATTCCCAAGACCTCCTCCCGCGCCATCACCTCCCCGGCGGGTACCGCCGACACCATGGAAGTACTGACCGAAGTGGATCTCACCATGCCGCAGATGCAGGCGGTGGTGCAGAAGGTGGGTGCCTGCCTGGCCTGGGGCGGCAAGGTCCGCCTCAGCCCGACCGACGACCTGCTGATCCGTATCGAGAAGGCGCTGGATCTCGACAGCGACGGCCAACTGGTGGCCTCGGTGCTGTCCAAGAAGATCGCCGCCGGGTCCACCCACGTATTGATCGACATGCCGGTGGGTCCCACCGCCAAGATCCGCGACGCCGACCACGCCGAGCGGCTGACCCGGCTCTTCGAGGCGGTGGCCGACGCCTTGGACATTGCTGTGCGCTGCGTGGTGACCGACGGAACCCAGGCGGTGGGCCGGGGTATCGGCCCCGTCGAGGAAGCCCGCGACGTGCTGGCGGTGTTGCGCAATGCGCCCGAGGCTCCGCAGGATCTCGCCGAACGGTCGATCCATCTGGCGGCCAACCTGATCGTCATGGCGCGCGACAACGGCCTGGAGTCGGCCGTGGCCGAAGCCCGTCGGCTACTCGAATCCGGTGCCGCCTGGCAGCAGTTCGAGCGTATCTGCGTTGCCCAGGGCGGCCTGAAATCACTGCCGGAGGCGCCCCAGCGTGCCGAGTTGCTGGCGGCGCAGGACGGGCAATTGCTGAGCATGGACAACCGTCGCCTGGCGCAACTGGCCAAGCTGGCCGGGGCACCCTCCGCGCCGGTGGCCGGGTTGCGGCTGGCCACCCGGGTGGGCGAGCCCGTCGCTGCGGGTCAGCTGCTGGCCACCCTCTTTGCCGCCACCCCCGGCGAGCTGGCCTACGCGCGGGCCTACTACGATGACAATGCCGACCTGTTCAATGTGGGCCACCCGGGCCAGGCTGGAGAATGACTGCCGTGAGCGATGCACCCCTCTCAACCGATCGCGGCGCACTGCCGCCTGTCCTGTTTTCCCTGCCGGCGGACATGCCGCTGTCCGAGCCGCTGTGCGCAGCGCTCGGTGCGGAGCAGGGCGCCTACGCCATCCGTCACTTCCCCGATGGCGAGACCTATTTGCGCGTCGAGGGCGAGCTGGCCCATCGCCGCTGCGTCATCCTGGCCGATCTGGCCCGGCCGGACGACAAGTTCCTGCCGGTGAGCTTTCTGATCTCTACACTGCGTGAGCTGGGTGCCCGCTCGGTGGGGCTGGTGGTGCCCTATCTGCCCTACATGCGCCAGGATCGGCGATTCGCGCCGGGCGAAGCCCTGACTTCGCGGATGTTCGCGCGACTGCTGTCCCGCGAGCTGGACTGGCTGGTCACCGTGGATCCGCACCTGCACCGCTACCACAGCCTGAACGAGGTGTACGACATTCCGGCCACGGCGGTGCAGGGTGCGCCGGTACTGGCGGACTGGCTCGGTGGGCAGGCCGAACCCCTGCTGCTGGTGGGGCCGGATTCGGAGAGCGAGCAGTGGGTATCGGCCATCGCCGAAAAGATCGGCCAGCCTTTCGTGGTGGGCAGCAAGGAGCGCCGCGGCGACCGGGACGTGACCGTCACCCTGCCGGACCTCTCGGCCCATGAAGGCCGAACGGCGGTGGTGGTGGACGATGTGGTGTCCAGCGGTCACACGCTGCTCGACGCGGTCCACGCACTGCAGCAGCGAGGCTTTGACACCATCGATTGCGCCACGGTGCACGGGATCTTTGCCGGTGGTGCCGACCAGCGTCTGCGCGACGCCGGTGTGCGCCGTCTGATCACCGCCAACACCATCCCCCACGCGTCGAATCGAGTGGATCTGAGTGGGGTTCTGGCGCGGGCGGTGCAGGTACACCTCGGTCATTCATAGCGGACAGCGCGCAGCCGGGCCGCGCCTACACCCACCTCCGGGTTGGTGGTAAAGTTGTCCACCCGGGTGCTTTGGCGGCGCGTGAGCCGCCCGCCGATTCCATAACTACAGCGTGGTACGAGAGGTAATCGATATGAAAGAGATGGTGACCCAACAGGACCCGAACTGTCCTTTCCAGTTCAACTTTGATCCGGCCACCTTCAAGCCGGGCGATCTGGTGAGCTACCGCGTGCCGGAGCGTTTCGACGAAATGCCCTTTGTCGGCGTCATCATCGCCGTCG
>JBJHAZ010000121.1:525-6553 GCA_050485225.1 Gammaproteobacteria bacterium | reverse complement strand
GCCATGATTCCCGTAGACAGCATTTGCACTTGCGGGCTCGGCATCATTCCAGATATCGGTGGGATCCACCGCAGGATCATTGCCACCGTCGAATGCATCCCATTGAGGCCAGGTGTTCAGGGTGATGTTCCCGATGCCCGGCAACTCGACCTGACAGCCGTAGGATGGCGAACTACGACCGACGGGCACCTCCTGATGAGGCATTCGAATACCGCCCAGAGCGTTGCCATACTGATCCCGTTGTATGACGCCCTGGTTCGGGTTGGTGGGCGAAGGCAACATATCGATATACGGCGCCTCCGGCGGCGCCGCACCCCCTTTTATCCAGGTATCCAGATGGCTCACCGCCGCTCTCAACACGGGATCTATCGGCGTTGGGCCGCCCACTCCTCCGTCGTAGGGGAAGGGGCAGATCGGGAAGAATCCACGGGCGGCGATCAGTAGATCGATCGCATATTGGGTGCCCGCATTGGGCTGGTGTGCGGTCCCGGGAATTTCCCAATAGCGATAGTTGTCATCAGCCAGACCGCGCGACCCGAAGTATCCGGGTGCCTCGTTCTCCGAGTTGATCTTGAATACGGGGATGGGGAAACGTTGCGGCGCAGGCCCTCCGGCGAGCGGAATCACCGCATCATAGACCGGCTCCAATTCGATACCGTGGATCAAGTTGACGAAATTGGTCAGGCGCGAGGAAGACTGCGACTGTCCGATGGCAATCAGACGTTCCACCTGGAGCCCACCCATCGGATCGACCACCGCTCCATTGTTGAGCAACGCCTTGCCGGCCTGGGAAAATACTTCAAACGCAGCAGGCTGACCCCCAAAAACACCACCCTGGAGAATATCCTCCATTTCCAGAGTGCCGTAGCGATCAGGATTACGGCCCCGCAGAAAATTGACGGTGACCTGCTGCGCTGTCACGGCTACAAAGGCGTAGCCCTTTTCAGCCATCAAGGGCAACATGGAAAGGAAGGTCACGTCGAGGTCGGAACCCGAGCTGGCATTCATCCATTCGACAATCACGGTTCCATTGAAGCGCCTCGAATCCATCGGCCGCCTGACGATCATCCGGCTTTTATACGGGCCTACGGACGTAGTGCCCTCGAAGAAAAATTCCTCCTCGATGATTCCGTACGGCGCCAGATCGACCGGCGACTCATTCCAGAGTTCGCCCGCGTCGGGGGATCGTTCCACGACAGGGATCGGAACGCTCCATGCTGCGGCGCCTTTCGAAAACAACAGGACAAGAGCGGTCGCTAACAGCAATGCCATCCATGGATGACGCGCTCGCGGAGCGAAAAAACAACTGTTGATGTAACGCATTGTCGTCACCTCTTTACATGAGGGTCCTGGACGGATCCCGAAAATCATCGCATTGAAAACTCGAGGTAGTTGACCCACGGCCCCGATGACTGCCACTGGGCGAAGCATCGGGGCCGTTCGATCTCACTCGACCACTACCCGAACCCGATCCAGATTCTGCACACGGGCGTGCACAGAACTGGCATCGCCCTCTCTATGGGAAGTTGCCCGCAGTACCGGGAAGTAGGTGCCGGGTTGGCTGTAGACGTGCTCAGCGCGCACGTTCACGGTGCCGGGTCTGATCATGCCAAGATCCACGGGCTCAAACTGACCGGTGCCGTAGAAATCCCACTCGACACCCACGATCTTGCCGACGTTCTGAGGCACCTGTATCTGGGCCTGGAAGCGAACCCGCTGTCCCGCACGGACATCAGCCCGCTCGCCGCCATTCGCCTTGAGAGTGACCACCGGCTGGATGCCCCGTCGAGCGGATGCACTGGGTGGCAGGATCACCTGGGTTTCGTCGACCCGGTACTGTGTTTCCTTGGGCGGCTCGATGCCGTCCTCCACCCAGGCGGCCAGGTCCAGGATGGTCTGCTCCAGCGCCCCCCGGAAGGGGACGATGTACGCCTGACGGGCGCCGGAAACGGTCGATCCATGATCCGCATGGTCGATGAAATACAGTCGATAGCGATCACCATTGCCGGCCTCGTGCACCTGGGTTCGGTACCAGTCGGCCTGCCAGGGCAGTGCATCGATATCCATCATGGTCTGGAGACCAATCATCCGGCCGTTGAAGTGACCGCTCTGCAGGGATCCGGCACCGTTGAAGGCACCGGGAGGCCCCATCAGCACGTCTCTTTGCGGGTACAGGGGCTCGCCATTCTCATCGAGGAACTGATCCCAGGCGGGCATCGGCGGGAATATCTCCGGCATGTCCGGGAACTGGTCCAGCGGCGCCGCCAGAGCGGCGTAACGCTCAAGATCCGGAATCTGATGGCGATGGTAAGTCTGGAGAGCCAGATAATCACGATTGCTCACGGTTACCTGATCACCGGGCGCCAAACCGGAAGCATTGGCCAGCACCACCACAACGCCCGGCTGAGGCACCTGGAATATGGCAAATCGCTGCCCTGCAGCGGCACCGGTGTTGACCTGTATTTCACCGCCCACGATGGCACCTTGCGGTGGCGACGCCAACGCAATGGTCGATACCCCGGGTCCCGCGCTGACAAAGCCCACCACCGTGTCGTGAACCACCACAGCCTCGGCGAGTGTGCCGTAAGGATCGTCATGGCCAAGGTATCCGGGCACTTCCCAGAAGTCGTTGAAATACTCGGGATCCAGCAGCGGGACGTAAGCAGCCACCAGCCGGAGCGGCCCGCCGGTCATGGTCGGCCAGTCGAACCAGCCGCGCATGGGAAAACCCAGTCGCGTCGCTTCGGACAACGCCGCAGCCTGCTCTTCATTCAAGGTTGCCATGGGGTCGCCGCTGCCGCCCGGATTGATCGCGTCCATGATCTCGGGGAACTTGTTTTCGGCACCGTCCCTCAGCACGCGCAGCGCATTGATGCGCACGGTAAACACATTCGGCGTTGCCTGAGGTGTACCCATGATGAACGGCACCCCGCCATCCCAGACAGTCGTATTCTGCATCCCGGCAATGGTCTGATAGGCGCCGCCACTACCGCCCGACAGATACCCATGGGGCCGGTGATCACCAAACACCTGGGTCGCGACTTCCCTTGAGAACTTCGCCGCCGCGGCATTGACCCTGTACCCCACGATGGAGACATCGTAGTCGCCCGAGACCGCTGCTTCGGCCGAGGTGGCCGCCTCGCTGCCCCCCATATTGGTCTGAACCAGATAGGCGCCGCTTTCCACAGCAAAGCGGATATTGGTCGTCGTCGCCATTTCGGAGGTATTCAGCTGATGGGTGAACTGGAAAAACCGCCCTTCATACCCCTGCTGAGGGAAATAGAACGAGAACCGGGCATCCGTGCCTTCAAAGTACCCGTTGATAAAATAATGGGGGACAGGCGTGTTGCGATACTCTTCCAGCGCAATCACCGGCGTGTGAAACCGGGGGTCGTCACACTCTTCGGTGATAAAGAGGGGTTCTCCTTCACAGGTGGATAACGACGCATGGCCAAGCAACGGCAGTGCACTGAGTGTGAGCACCATCGCAGCCGCCCTGGCGTACCGCCCAGGAAGGACTTGTGGCCCCTTTCGTTTTTCGCTCAAGGGTAAAAAGGAAACCTCAGACATACATCACCTCATTTATTATCATCGTTTTTATGGAAAGGCGTGGCTGGCTATAGCTCAAGGATCTACCCCAACCACAACAGACAACGTTAGCCCTTCGATTCCCATCCCTGACGGAAATCGAAGGTCGTGATGGATCATTCGACCACCACCCGCACCCGCCCCAGATTCTGTACCCGGGCGTGAATGGCGCTGGCATTACCTTCCCGATGGGACGTCGCTCGAAGTACCGGGAAGTAGGTGCCGGGTTGGCTGTAGACGTGCTCAGCGCGCACGTTCACGGTGCCGGGTCTGATCATGCCGAGATCCACGGGCTCAAACTGGCCGGTGCCGTAGAAATCCCACTCGACGCCCACGACCTTGCCGACGTTTTGCGGTACCTGCACCTGGGCCTGGAAGCGAACCCGTTCACCGGCACGCACATCAGCCCGCTCCCCACCATTCGCCTTGAGAGTGACCACCGGCTGAATCCCGCGGCGGGCGGATGCATTCGCAGGCAACACCACCTGCGCTTCGTTCATGGTGTACTGGGTTTGCTTGGGTGGCTCGACACCATCTTCGACCCATGCGGCCAGATCGCGCAGCAGTTGCTCCAAGGCACCGCGAAAACTCACGATACGAGCCTGGCGCGCACCGGAAACGGTCGAGCCATGATCGGCATGATCGATGTAGTACAGTCGATATCGATCGCTGTTTCCGACTTCATCAACCTGCCGCTTGTACCAGTCCGCCAGCCAGGGAAAGGCATCGATGTCCATCATCGTTTGCATCCCCAGCATGCGACCATGGAAGTGGCCACTCTGAATCGATCCCGAGCCATAAAACGTGCTGGCAGGGCCAGTCTGCGGGTCTCGCTGTGGATAGATCGGTTCACCGTTCTCATCAAGGAACTGATCCCAGGGCGGCATATGGGGAAACACGTCAGGTAGCGCTGGTATGAACGGCAATGGCTCGGAAAGCTCGGCGTAACGATCCACATCGGGAATCTGGTGACGGTGGTAGGTTTGCAGCGCCAAAGCATCGCGATTGCTGACCGTTACCTGGTCGCCGGGCTGCAAACCCGCGAGATTACCGATCACAAACACTCCGCCTGGAACACCCGACACCACGGTAAACTCCTGTCCCGAAAGTGCGCCGCTGTTGATTTTGAGCTGCGCTCCCACCACGCTCCCGGCCGGAAGGGTTTGAAGTATCACCGCCGAACCCGATACGACGGCCACGGCGGTATCATGGACAACCAGCGCGGCCGCCACCGATCCATAGGGATCGTCATGCCCCAGATAGCCGGGCGTGGTCCAGTAATCCTCAAAGTAGTCCGGGTCGAGAAAGGGCACATATCCGGCCACCAATCTCAACGCACCGATGGTCATGGTCGGCCAATCAAACCAGCCGCGCATCGGAAAGCCCATTCTCGTGGCTTCTTCCAGCGCTTCGGCCTGCTCCTGATCGAGATGGGCATAGGGGTCGCCACTGCCACCCGGATCTATTGCATCAAGAATCTGAGGGAAGCGATTGACGGCTCCGTCCCGCAGTATGCGCAAACCGTGAGTACGCGCGGTGTATACATGCGGCGTTGCCAGCGGGTTGGGTTGGATATACGGCACACCACCGTCCCAGATGGTGGTGTTCTGCATGCTGGCAATAGTCTGAAGGGCACCGCCACTGCCACCCGACAGATAGCCATACGGTCGATGCTCGCCAAAAATCTGCGCGGCCACCTCCCGCGAAAATCGCGCCGAGGCCGCGTTCACCCGATAACCCACCACCGTGGGATCGAGCTGATCGACCAAAGCCGCTTCCGTGGAGCGAATCGCCTCACTGCCGCCCATGTTTGTCTGCACCAGATACCCACCGCTGTCGATCGCAAAACTGATGTTGGTGGCGGTCGCATTCTCGCTGCTGTTCAACTGATGAGTGAACTGGAAGAATCGCCCCTCATACCCTTCCTGCGGAAAGTAGAATGAAAAGCGCGCGTCGGTGCCGGCAAAATGACCGTTGACGTAGTAATGGGGTACCGGCGTGTTCCTGTACTCCTCGGTCTCGATAACCGGCTGGTTGAACCTGGGATCCTGACACTCTTCGGTTATCCGCAGCGGCTCGCCCTCGCACAGTGGCAGGTCGGCCCACGTCACCGGGGACGCTGCGATGACCGCTACCGCAAGTACTACAGCAGCAGGCACCCTCGGCCTGGTGAAAGGGGTAATGGTAACGATTGAAACAGTCCGTCCGCCGCCAGGGAACGGTTCAAGGGAGCAACTCATGACATCAACCTCTATGGTTTGTGATTATTGTGATGTCCTATCAGCTGAAAACCGGTCACTACGCTCGAGCGACGTCACGCGACCAACCCACAGCATTTTCATCCAGAAACTGCCCATGCTTCTTTCGAGACAATATTCAGAGCGTTTTAAAAGAAGCGTCTCTTTAACTAGTTGGCGTTGCATGTCGGTGTCAAGCGAGA
>JBJHAZ010000121.1:0-515 GCA_050485225.1 Gammaproteobacteria bacterium | reverse complement strand
ACATAAAGGTCATGACAGGCGGGCACATGGCTCGGCACGAGCAGAATCCCAACGGGAGTAATTTCAGACGGTTAAAGCCGAAGAATAACATTCAGAGGCAACATTTCCTGTTGATTTCTGAAACCGTAATTTCGAACATAATATTTATTTATTAGCAAGCGTAGTTACAAACCCAAACAACAATAATGTAAAAATAACTGACATGTTTTAGACGCATCGACCCTGGATGATGGAAGGACGTACAGCCCGGGAGGAATCACTGCCGGCCCGAATGCCCGGCCAGTCGACCCGGCCCGATTCCAGTTTCAAGCCTGCTGGCCGATAGAAAATGTGACAAAATTGCTACGGTCGGGACCCGGTCGCCCGAGTAGCACCCGCTCAATCAATACGGAAATCATCATGCCCACCATCGCTTCCCCTGTTGCCCCACCGCGCACGCCCCTGCGGAGGAGCGTCCTGCCTGCAGTCATCGCGCTTTGCGTCGCCACGTCCGCCCAGGCCGATCTCGCCATCAA
>JBJHAZ010000120.1:0-6596 GCA_050485225.1 Gammaproteobacteria bacterium | reverse complement strand
CGAGTTCTACAGCACACTGGAAAGCGTTGCGGTGGTGCTCAAGGAGTTTGATCAGACCACGGTGCGGATCCAGGGGCATACGGACTCTACCGGTAGCCTGGAGCACAACCAGACCCTGAGCGAGCGACGGGCCAACAGCGTGGCCCAGTTGCTGGCTTCCCACGGTGTTCCTCAGGGTCGCCTGTTTGCCACCGGTTATGGGCCCCGCTACCCCATCGCCAGCAATGACACGGCGGAGGGTCGTCAAGCCAATCGCCGGGTCGAGATCCACCTTGCCGCCATCCAGTAACCTGCCGGTTCTGGCATCGCCGGGCCTCGAAGCCGAGGCGCACAGACTGGCCCGACAGCTGGGGACAGAAGTGATCGCCACGCCGCCGCCCGAGGGCGTGGTCCTGGGTCTGTGCAGCGCCGGTTTGGCGCTGCACACGTTCGGCAAGGGGGCTCCCGGGCCGGTGCAGGCCGATTTCATCGGCGGCGCCCTCGGTCATCGGCGGCGCTACGGTGGCGGGCGCAACCAGGATATTGCGCGGGCGGTTGGAGTCAATCGCAAGGCCGCGCTCAGCGTGGTGGATCTGACGGCCGGACTCGGGCGCGATGCCTTCGTGCTGGCGTCACTGGGTGCCACCGTCACGCTGGTGGAGCGAAACCCGGTGGTTGCCGCCCTGCTGGACGATGGCATGCAGCGTGCTCGGCGGCACGCCAGTGCTGCGGGTGTCGCAGACGCCGAGCTGGCGGATATCCTGTCACGCATGGCTCTCGTTCACGCCGACAGCCGACCATGGCTGCTCGCGCTCCCGGCTGCCGAGTGGCCGGATGTCATCTATCTGGATCCCATGTTTCCCGAGCGCCGCAAGTCCGCTCGGGTCAAAAAGGACATGGCGGCTTTTCACGGATTGGTGGGCGCCGACGACGACGCCGATGAGCTGCTCGCGGTTGCCCTGGAGCGGGTGCGCTATCGGGTGGTGGTCAAGCGGCCGTCGGGTGCGCCGCCCCTGGCGGGCAGGGCCGCAGCCAGTGCCATCGTCGGCAAGAGCACCCGCTTCGATATCTACGCGCGGCAGCGTATTCCCGGCACCTGAACTCCAGCTTACCCGGCGTCGGAACCACATCGGTAATCGGCTCCTCCCCGCACAGGTTAAGGCCTCGTTAAGTGCCGCGCCGCTATCATGCCTCGATTCAACCGCAATCTTGTCGACAAGGGGCATGACCATGAAATTCAGAGCGGCAATGGGAGCCGTGCTGGCCGCAGCCATGGGCATGAGTGCCGCCTCGGCGGTGGCTCAGGAGCGGTTCTTCGCGGGCGTGTACGTGGGTGAGTCGAGCTCCGATTTCGATCGCTCGGGTCGTGCCGCCGCCCAGATGCCGGCGCTGCGCCCGGGTCGTATCATCGACGGTACTACGGCCTGGGGTATTCGTGGCGGCGTGGACCAGCATACGGCACGCTACTACCTGACCTACAACTACGCCTCGGACAACGACCGCCAGTTGGCCAGCCTGCGTGAGCAGACCCTGTCCGGCTCCTACGACCTCGCCTTTCCGCTCAGCGACAGCACCCGGATCTTCGGCGGCGCCTCGGCTGGCCTCACCTATCTCAAGCAGAATACCCGCAACTTCGCCAACGACAGCGATTGGGGTGTGCACGCCGGTTTGCAGGCCGGCGTGCTGCAGGAGCTGGGGCATGCGGTGGAACTGGAGGTCGGATTTCGCTACACGCTGCACGACCGGGTCAAGGTGAACTTTGTCGAGGACGATACGTCCATCCATCGCGGACGCCTGACCCTGGATGATAGTCAGCAGTGGTATATTGGCGCCAACTGGCATTTCTGAAACCGGGAGTATCGGGGATCGGGCCGGTGTCCGGCGCGACGACATGAACGAGACGAGCTGACGCCATGAATGTACTAGTGGTCGAGGACAACGGCCTGTTGCGGCACCACCTCACCGAGCGACTGTCGGAGAGCGGTTTTCACCTGCTGCCGGCAGCCGATGGGTCCGAGGCGGTCTATCTCGCCGGTGAATACGATGTGGATCTGGCGGTGGTGGATCTCGGGCTGCCGGGAATGGACGGCTTCGAACTCATTCGCCGGTTTCGCGCCGAAGGGGAGAGCTTTCCCATCCTGGTGCTGACCGCTCGGGGGAACTGGCAGGACAAGGTGGAAGCCCTGCAACAGGGGGCGGACGACTACGTGGTCAAGCCGTTCCAGTTCGAGGAGCTGGAGGCCCGCCTGCACGCCCTGCTGCGCCGCGCCGCCGGACACACCCAGCCGCGGATCGAGGCCGGCGCCTTTGCGCTTGATCTCAACCGCCGCCAGGCATTCGTGGGCGAGGACTTGCTGGCGCTCACCGCTTTTGAGTATCGTGTGCTCGAGTATCTCATGCTCCACGTGCGGGAAACGGTCAGCAAGGATCGCCTGCTCACCGAACTGTACGGTCCCGATGAGGAGCGCGATGCCAACGTCATCGAGGTGCTGGTGGCACGGCTGCGCAAGAAGCTTGAAACCGCCAGCGGAATCAATCCCATCCAGACCATCCGTGGTCGCGGCTATCTCTTCGATCTACCCCATTGAACCTGTCGATACGCCTGCGCCTGCTGCTGACCGCGTCGCTGACCCTCAGCGCCTTCGCGGTTCTGTTCATCTACGCGCAGACGGCGGCCTTTTCCCATACCCTTGAGGACAACATACGCAAGCGGCTGGCCGCCGATGCCCGCACGGTACTGGCATCGGCGCGCCTGGTGCAGGGCCGACTGGTGATGCCGAGCGCCATGGCCAACCCCCGTTTCAATCAGGTGGAATCGGACCTCATCGGGCTGATTTACGACGATCAGGGCAATGTGGTCTGGCGCTCGAGCTCGTCCGCGGGTTTCAACCCCTCTTACGCCCCGCAACACAACAAGGGTCAGGCCATCCTGATCCGCCTGGAAATGCCCGAGCGGGAGCATGACTACTTCATCTACGATTGGGATGTGGAGCTCGATGGCCGCGCCTACTCCATCATCACCGGCGCCAATAGTGAAGAATTCGACAGCAGTCTGCGGACCTATCGGCGCCAGCTGCGCCTCTGGCTTATCGGCGGGCTGGGGGGGTTGCTCGGGCTGCTCAGTGCCGGCCTGGTGTGGGCGCTCAGGCCGTTGCGACGCATCTATCGCCAGGTCGTGGCGGTGGAGCATGGTCGCCAGAGCCAGCTCGAGGGCAGTTACCCGCCTGAGCTGGATCGCCTGGCGGTGGGCCTGAACCGCCTGCTGGCAACCGAACGGTCGCGGCAGCAGCGCTACCAGTTGTCGCTTGCGGACCTCGCCCATGGCCTGAAGACCCCGCTGGCTGTGGTCAATGAAGTCAGTCGCAGCCTGGGCAGTGAGGATCGCCGGGTGATGGAGGAACAGGTTCAGGTCATGAACCAGTTGGTGAGCTTTCATCTGCAGCGGGCGACGCCTCTGAGCACCGGTTGGGTGATCGCCCCGCTGGCGCTCGGGCCGGTGCTCGAGAAGTTGTGCTCGTCACTCGAGAAGGTCTACCGCGACAAGGGTGTGGTCTGGCACCTGGACGTGGGGTCGAGCGAGGTGCTGATATCCGAGGCCGAGGCCCTCGAGCTGTTCGGTAATCTGCTCGAGAACGCCTTTCGCCTGTGTTTGGGCGAGGTTTACGTTCGTGCAGAGCGGGTCGGGGTCAATACCGTGGTGCGCGTCGAGGACGATGGGCCCGGCGTTGCCGAGGATCAGCGTGAACGTATTCTCGAACGCGGTGGCCGCGCCGATTCACAGCATCCGGGCCAGGGCATTGGCCTGGCGCTGGTGACCGACATGCTCGAGGAGATGGATGGCAGTCTGAGTATCGAGACGTCGGCGCTGGGTGGCGCGGCGTTCTGCGTCACGTTGCCGGCGGTGATCCGCCGCAACGCCTGGAAGTGGCCCAAGCACCCCCCGAAGGGGCGAGGCACCTGAGGCTCAGGCTACCGGCTGTTCCACGGCGGGAATCGCGGCCAGCAGACTCCGGGTATAGGGGTGTTGCGGCGTGCGGTAAATGGCCTCGGTGGCGCCACTTTCCACCAGCCGGCCCCGGTGCATGACCAGGACCCGGTCGCACACCTGCCGAACCACCGCGAGGTCGTGTGATATGAACAGCATGGTCAACCGGTGTCGCGCCACCAGATCCAGTATCAGTGCCAGTATCTGGGCCTGGATGGTGACATCCAGCGCCGAGACCGGCTCGTCGGCGACGACGAAGTCGGGGCGGGTGGCCAGGGCGCGGCCGATGGCAATCCGTTGGCGTTGCCCTCCGGAAAACTCATGGGGGTACTTGCGCACCGCGCTGCGGGCCAGGCCCACCTCGTCCATGAGTGTCAGCACTTCGCTGGTGACTGTCTTGCGCGTAGCCAGCCGGTGCCAGAGCAGGGGCTCGGCGAGGGTATCGAACACCGTCATGCGTGGATTGAGGGAGGCATGGGGGTCCTGAAAGATCATCTGCATGCGACGTCGCACCGGCTTCATGGCGCGCCGACCCAGACCGGTAAGCTCCGTAGCGTTCAATCGCACACTGCCGGACGCCACCGGCAGCAGTTGCAGCAGTGATCGACCGAGGGTCGACTTGCCCGAGCCGGACTCGCCCACCAGCCCCAGTATCTCGCCGCGGTGGATATCAAAGGAAACCCCGTCCACTGCGTTGATGTAGCGCTGCTCGGCGCCACGGCCGTGGCGGTCGCGGAAGCGGGTGCACAGATTTCTCACTTCCACCAGGGCGCCCGGCTCCGGTGCCGGTGCCGGGCGCTTGGCTCCCCGCGGCATCGCCGCGAGCAGCTTGCGGGTGTAGGGATGCTGGCTGTCCGTGAAGATGTCATCCACCGGACCCTGTTCGACGATGCGACCCTCGTGCATCACCGCCACCCGATGGGCCAGCTGGGCCACCACGGCCAGGTCGTGACTGATGAAGATCACGGCGATGTTGCGCCGTTGCTGCAGTTCCCGGATCAGGCGCAGGATGTCCGCCTGCACCGTCACGTCCAGGGCGGTGGTGGGCTCATCGGCGATCAGCAGCCGGGGCTCACCTATCAGCGCCATGGCGATCATCACCCGCTGCCGCATGCCGCCGGAGAACTCGTGGGGGTAGCTGTCGAAGCGTTTCTCCGGTTCGCTGATGCGCACCTCGCGCAACAGCTCGATGGCCTGCCGGCGGGCGTCCGCGCGGCTGGTGCGACGGTGGTAAATGAGCGGTTCGATGAGCTGCTCGCCGATGGTGAGGTAGGGGTTCAGGCAGGTCATCGGGTCCTGGAAGATCAGTGCGATCTCGCTGCCGCGGATGCTACGCAGCTCCCCCTCGCTGCAGCGCAGCAGATCGCGGCCGGCAAAGCGCGCAGAGCCGCCCGCGATGCGTCCGGGTGGCTGCGGAATGAGCCCCAGCAGCGTGTAGCACGCTACCGACTTGCCGGATCCCGACTCGCCGACAATCCCGAGAATCTCCCCCTGATCGACGCGGAAGCTGATGCCATCCACCGCGCGGGTGACACCGGCGCGGGTATGAAAGTGCACCGCCAGGTCTTCCACCTCCAGCAGGCTTGCCTTCTCCAGCGGGGTGTTCACGTCCGGTCCGCTCATGTCGGTGTCCCCTCAATCCTTCGCTGCGCGGGGGTCGAGGGCATCGCGCAGGCCGTCCCCGAGGAAATTGAGCGCGAACAGGGTGACCGATAATGCCAGTCCGGGGGCGATCAGCAGCCAGGGGTATTCCTCCATGGTTTCGACGCCGTAGGAGATCAGCAGGCCCCAGGAGCTGGCCGGTGGCTGGACGCCGAGCCCGAGGAAGCTGAGAAAGGCTTCCAGTAGCATGACGCTGGGAATGGTCAGGGTCGCGTAGACGATCACCGGCCCGAGCGTGTTCGGAATGACGTGGCGACGGATGATCGCCCAGGGCGACAACCCGATGGAAACGGCTGCCTCGATGAACTCCTGGCGGCGGATCGACTGTACCTGGCCGCGCACGATACGCGCCATGGTGAGCCATTCCACGGCACCGATGGCCAGGAACAGCAGCAACATGCTGCGCCCGAACACCACCATGAGCAGGATGATGAAGATCATGAAGGGCAGGGCGTAGAGGATGTCCACCAGGCGCATCATAGCCGCGTCCACGCGGCCGCCCGCGTAGCCGGCGATGGTGCCGTAGAGTACGCCGATCACCAGCGCCACCGCGGTGGCCACAAAGCCCACCATCAGCGACACACGGCCGCCGTAGAGGATATGGGTGAGCATGTCGCGACCCAGTACGTCGGTGCCCAGCCAGTGCTGCCACGAGGGCGGTGAAGCGCCCAGCGCCAGGTTCTGCTCCTGGTAGCCATAGGGGGCGATCCAGGGCGTGAGCAGGGCCATCAGCACCATGAAGCCCAGCAGGAAAAGGCTGCAGAGCGCCAGTCGGTTGCGCTTCAGCCGGTGCCAGGCGTCGCGCCACAGGGAACTGCCCTGTTCGGATGGCAGGGCCGTGGAGTCGGCGTGGCCCTGGATCATGGCGCACCTCCGCCTGTATGGCGCAGTCTCGGGTTCATCCAGACCGCCACCAGATCCGATACCAGGTTGAACAGCACGATGAGGGCGGCGAACAGCACCGTGGTAC
>JBJHAZ010000119.1:0-6607 GCA_050485225.1 Gammaproteobacteria bacterium | reverse complement strand
AATGCAACCATCACCATCATCAAAGCCGTCAGCACATCCTCCTCGTGGAGCATCTGCAGGGTAAAGCGCGGCTCGGTGAGAAAGAAGTTGTAGGCAACGAAACTGAGCAGCGCACACACCAGGGCCGGCCTGGGTCGCGTGTTGACCGCAGTGATCAGCACGCCTGCCACGTAAATGAGCGCAAGATTGGCCACCGGCACGACGGGCTTGAGCAGGAGAGCCATCGCGGTAGCAGCCAGTGGTGTGACCCAGGGCAAGGTCAGGGCGGCCCAATCTTCGCGGAAGGGTTTCATCGAGCGCAGCATGACTCAGCCTCGCCAGAACACGGGTGAAAACAGAACCATCACGGTCAACAGCTCCAGACGCCCAAGAATCATGGCAAAGGACAGCAACCATTTGGCGGCATCCGGCAGCGACGCAAAGTTGCCGGCAGGCCCAATGGTATCGCCAAGGCCGGGGCCCACATTGGTCAATGCGGTAGCCGCGGCACTCAGACTGGTGACAAAATCCAGGCCCATCAGGGCAAGCAACAAGGTGGTCGCGGCAAGGCAGACGAAAAACAGGAACGAGAACGCCACGGCAGACAGCACGATATCCTCGGGCACCGCCTTGCCGTTGTACTGGGTCACAAAGATGCCATTGGGGTGTATCAGCTTGCGAACCTGGCTACGCAGGAACAGATAACTGAGCTGAAACCGAAACACCTTCATGCCGCCACTGGTCGACCCCGAGCACCCACCAATGAACATAACCACAAAAAACAGGGCAATACTGAACGTACCCCACAGAGTGTAGTCCGTGGATGCATAACCCGTGGTGGTGATCACCGAGACAAGGTTGAACGTCGCGTGGGTCAAGGCATCGAAAACGGCAAGAGATTCGCTGACAACAAGGTAACCGGTCAGCACCAGCGACACAGTGAGCACGATCGCGAGCAACCCGACCACCTGCTCGTTGCGCAGAATCTCCCGGCGTGGCGACTGAAGGAACGCGATGATCAGGGTGAAGGGCAAGGCGCCCAGCAACATGAAAGTGGTTCCCACCCACAGCACCGAGGCGCCGAACCGGCCCATGGAGCGGTCGTCGGTCGCGTATCCACCGGTCGACACGGTGGTCATGGCGTGGTTTACCGCGTCAAACAACGACATTCCCGCGAACCAGTAGGCGACCATGCAGCTGGCCGTAATGCCGACATAGGTCAACACCAGCAGTCGAGCCAGCGTCTGAATGCGAGGTATGGATTTTTCCGACCAGTCGGAGGATTCGGTGTGGAACAGCCGCATACCGCCGATACGCAGAAAAGGCAGAATCGATACCGCCATTCCGATCACACCCAGGCCGCCCAGCCACTGCAGCATGGAACGCCACAACAGCAGGCTGGGCGGCAGGGTTTCGATACCGCTCAGTACCGTCGAGCCCGTCGTGGTGATACCGGACACCGCTTCGAATACCGCATCCACGAACTCGAGTTCAAAGTGACTGAAAAAGAGCGGCAAGGCGCCCGCCAACGACATCGCCAGCCAACTCATTGTCGTCAACAGGTATAACTGCCTGGCCACCAGCGTAAACCGATGAGTTCGACCCACCAGCGTCATGACCAGACCCGCCAACGCAATAATGCCGGCCGAGGCGAGAAAGACCCCGACCTCCGGATCACGACGCAGCCAGGCAAAGATCGCCACGCAGACCATCAGCGCGGCCATGATCAGCAGCAGGATTCCACAGACGTGGAGCACGGGGCGGATCAATCTGAACATGTGCACGCTCCGGACAGGGGTGGTCTCATTCTAGGCGCCGTCGGCGTAAAAAAACGAGGTACGGATGCCGCCCTGACCGTAAATATTGCGTAAACGCACAGCCCCGCCTCCAACCCCATGCATTCCGGTGAGCGAATCGGGTATAGTCAGGGCAGTGAGAAATATAACGATTCGAGTCGAGCCTGAACGATGTCCCCATCCAGTGGTGCTGCCAACCAGGAGTGGAAAGTCTATTGGCCCCTGGTGGCTGTCTCCTGCCTGGGCCTGTCCTACCAGTCGGTAATCACCTTTGCCTTCGGCCTGTTCATCGAACCTTTGACCGGAGAGTTCGGCTGGAGCCGATCGCAGGTCTCGGTGGGCCTGTCGATTGCTGCACTGATGTCCATTCCCATGTCGCCCCTGCTGGGCGCGGCCATTGATCGCTGGGGCGCGCGGGCACTCGCGCTGCCGGGCATTATCCTCACCGCCATCAGTATCATGGCCTTCGCGGCGGCCAACGGCTCCACCTATCAATGGCTGGGACTGTGGCTGTTTTATGCGGTGATCGGGGTCGGCATCAACTCCACGGTGTGGACGGCGGCGGTGTCGAGCGTGTTCAACCAGGCGCGGGGGCTGGCACTGGGGCTGACACTCTCCGGCGTGGCGCTGGCGCAGATGCTCGCGCCGCCACTGGCGCAGTGGCTGATCGACAGCTTCAGTTGGCGCTTTGCGTTCTTCGGGCTGGCACTGGGCTGGGGCATCCCCGTGTTCGTGCTGTGTTACCTGTTCCTCTACGACGGCCACACCCTGCAGAAACGCCAGTCGAACAGCCACCCCACCTCCGGACCCGCGCCATTACCGCTGAACGGCCTGAGCATTCCGCAGGCGGTCCGTTCCATGGTGCTGCTGCGCATTGCCCTGGCGACACTGATCATGATGGTGCTGACGGTGGCGGTCATTGTTCACCAGGTGCCGATCCTCACCGAGGCCGGTATCGACCGCCAGCGGGCCGCCATGCTGGCGAGCCTGACCGGCCTGGCCGGGCTGGTGGGCAAGCTGCTCACCGGTTACCTGATGGATCGGATGGACGCGGGCCTGGTGTGTTGCCTGAGCATGGGTATGGCCGCGGTGGCCTTTGTCATGCTGCTGCTACCCGGCAATTCACTGCCGGTGATCGTACTCGCGATGGTCATCCTGGGGTATTCCTCCGGCTGCAAGTTCCAGATCTGTGCCTACCAGACCAGCCGTTACGCCGGCATGAAGAATTTCGGCAAGATCTTCGGGGTCATGGCAAGCCTGGTGGGCATCGGCGCGGGTCTCGGGCCGTTTCTGGCGGGACTGGTCTACGACCTCCACGGCAGCTACGAGCCGCTGCTGATGGCGGGCATACCCCTGAGCCTGTTCGTTGGCGCCCTGCTGTTCCGTCTCGGCCCGGTACCGGACTGGTCCGCACATCCACCCGGCGTGGGTGCCGGTGATGGCGCACCCGGCCGACCAACCGTTCAGGCACGCTGAGCTTGGATGCTTGGGGACGCTCCGGTCGCGGGCACTCCGAGCGGCTACCCAACTAAAACTGCAGCACTACCTTCATGGCCTGGCCGGGATCATCGGCCACCTCGAAGGCCTCCTGGAATTCCGTGAACGGAAAGCGATGGCTGACCATTTTTTCGGGATCGATCTCGCCACGAGCAATGCGCTCCATCACCTCCGGATACTCCGTCGGGTAACCCTGTGAGCCGATCAGACTGATCTCCTTGCTCATGATCTTGGTGCCATCCAGCTCGATAGGCTGGCGATGGACGGCGATGGTGATGATGCGGGAGCCCTTGTTGCAGAAGCGGGTGATTTCCGCCAGCAGGCCCGGCGCACCACTGGCCTCGAAGTAGATGTCGGTTTTCGGGTGGGGAATACCCCAGATCGGGCCATGACCACGCAGTTCACCGAGTACTTCGGCGGGCGACTTGTCGCGGGGATCGTGAGCGGAGCGGGCGCCGAGCGCCACCGCCTGCTGGCGTCGCACCTCGGACAGGTCAAATACCACGATGTCGTCAATGCCGCGACTCAACAGCGCCATGATGATGCCCAGCCCGATAGGCCCGGCACCAAACAGCGTGACACTCTCGCCGGGCTTCGGATCGGCGCGATTGACCGCATGGGCACCCACCGAGATCGGCTCCACCAGCGCGGCATGGTCGTAGCTCACCTGCTCGGGGATACGACACAGGGACTGAACGTGGTCGTCGATATCGCGCAGGATGACGTAATTGCTGAAACCACCACACTCTCCGCCCCGCCCCATGTCGGCAGGACTGTTATTGGAGTTGTAGGCGACCCGGTCACCCACCTTGAAAGCGGTCACCTCGGCGCCGGCCTGCACCACGTCACCGGCAAACTCGTGGCCGAGCGGCATGGGCTTGCCGGGGTATCGAGGTCCCAGATGGCGAAAATGGAGGTCGGTACCGCAGATGCCGGCCGCGACCACCTTGACCACGATATCCCGTGGGCCAGCTTCCGGCACCGGGGCATCATCGAGGCGCAGGTCCATTACATCGTGCAACACAGCTACTTTCATCATCGGGTCTCCTTGAGGACAGTTCGGCGCGGCCCCGTCCGCCATGGAGCCGGCGGGTACCGTGATGGCCAGACACTACCATATTTATTATTTTTAAGTCACCTGATATATTGTGGTGACTTATATTAGGATCACTAGCCCGGCCAGGTCACACTGGCCTCATCCCGATAGACACCCGCATCCAGGAGACGTTCATGGCCAACAACGACAACCCGCCGGCCCATCAGGGACTCAAGGTGGCCGGTATGATTCAGTCCGGCAAGGGCCAGGACCGGGCCATCGACAGGGGCGCCGGCATCTACGAGAGTCGTGGTATCGGTAACAGCTACCTGATCACCACGCCGGACGGCGATGTACTGGTCAACGCGGGCACACTGGGTGACGCACGACGCGGCCGCGAGCTCTTTCGCAAGGTTTCCTCCAACCCCATTCGTCACATTGTCCTGACACAAAGCCACCCCAACCAGTTCGGTGGCCTCGAGGTCTACAAGCAGGACGACAACCAGGTCATCGCCCACCGCAACTACCTCGATGACCGCCGCTACGCCAGTGCCCTGGAGGCCCATATCAAGCGGGGATCGCGGCGCATCTTCAGCCAGATGACCGGCGAGGTGAAGGACATCATGCCCACCCGTGAGGTGCTGCCGGATCTGCTGATCGACGAGCACCATGTATTCGAGCTCGGTGGCAAGCATTTCGAGCTGATCTGGACCCCCGGCGGCGAAACCCGCTCGGCGCTGATCGTCTGGCTGCCGGCAGAGAGAATTGCCGTGGTGGGCAATCTGTTCGGCCCGCTGTTCGGCAATCACCCCAACCTCAATACCATGCGCGGCGACAAGCCCCGCTCGGCGATGGAGTTCATCGCTTCGGTGAAAACCGTCCGGGCGCTCGGCCCGCGCCAGATACTCACCGGTCACGAGGACATTCAGGGCGAGGACCACATCCAGCAGGAACTGACGCGCATCATCGACGCGGTGCAATGGGTTCACGACCGCACCGTCGAGGGCATGAACGCCGGTGTCGAGCTGCGCCAGCTGATGCGCGAGATCCGAACACCGCCGGAACTCACGCTCACCGAGGAGTACGGCAAGATCGCCTGGAATGTCCGCGCCATCTGGCATGAATACACCGGCTGGTTCGACCCGGCGCGGGGTACCACCGAACTCTATGGAGTACCGCCCTCCTCCGTGGCACCAGCCATCGTCGAGCTGGCCGGAGGTACCGAGCGTTTGGTGGCACGGGCCGAGGCCTTCACCGCCGAAGGCCGACCGCTGGAAGCGCTGCACCTGCTGGACATCGTGCTGGGCCACGACGCCAACGATCGCGCCGGGCGCGCGGCCGCCTGCCAGGCTCTCGAGTGCCTGCTGGCGCAGACCGGCGGCCAGAACCTCTGGGAGCGCATGTGGATCAAGGCGCAGATCCGCGACCTGGACCCCGACCACAACCCCGACAACCACAAGGGATAATCATGAAAAAATACGGATTTATCGGACTCGGCGACCAGGGCGGTCCCATCGCCATGCGCATGATCGAAGCCGGCCTGCCCACCGTCCTGTGGGCGCGTCGGCCCGAAGCCCTGCAGCCCTACGAGAACACGCCCGCCGAGACCGCCAGGGACATTCCCGATCTGGCGCGACAGGTGAGCTACGTGGGTATCTGTGTGGTGGACGACCAGGGCGTGCGGCAGGTGTGCGACCAGCTGATGACCCACCTGCAACCGGGCAGCTGCATCGCCATTCACTCCACCGTTCACCCCGATCTGTGTCGCGAGCTGGCGCAGCAGGCACGGAGCGCGGACATCCGGCTGATCGATGCGCCGGTGAGCGGCGGCGGTGCGGCGGCAGCGGCCGGCAAGCTGACCGTGATGGTGGGCGGTGACGAGCCATCGGTGGCACTGGCACGCCCGGTGCTGGACACCTTCGCCAGCGTGGTGATACACCTCGGCGACGTGGGCGCCGGTCAGAACGCCAAGCTGATCAACAATGCCATGCTCACCGCCAACATCGCCATCGCCCACCACGGCCTGACCGCTGCCGCGGAGCTCGGCATTGACCGGGATGCGTTTATCGAGATCGTCAGGGTCAGCAGCGGCCACAGCTTCGGTTTCAACGTGGCCGCGCGCATGGAGACACCGCGGTCGTTCAGTCACGGCGCGCCCCTGCTGCGCAAGGACGTGCGACTGCTGGGCGAGACCCTGGGCGATACCGACGCCTTCCGGGTGATCCGGGACGCCTCGAACTCCTTCCTGAAGCTCGCCTTGCCGGAGGATTGAAGGCCGGTAGCCCGGGCACCCCGTTGC